>JBGGMQ010000569.1:0-2830 GCA_041287975.1 Verrucomicrobium sp.
TGCAGCATCTGCGTGTGGCTTTGAGAGAGCTCCGTAGCGGTGCTGAGCGCTCCCTCAATGTAGGCAGGGCCGATCGCTGCGAAGGCCTGCGCATACTGGTCTTCACCGAGGAGGTCCAGTGCGAGAGTCACGTCGCCAGTATCGCCGGACTCAATGCCGATCCACCTGTCGAGAGCCACGGCAAGGTTGTGCTCATTATCCGTACGCGCCACGAGTGTATAGCTGGTGGGTGCTACCAGAAGCACACCCACTCCGCCCTCATTGAGGAAGCGCCCGCGGAAGCGGTCAGGGTTCGGCATGTCGATGTCACTGAACTTGCCAGTGATACGACGCGCCACGAGGAAGGGTATCTGGTCGCCGTACTTGGGCTTGTAGCCCAGCGAGCGCACCTCCAGCGTGCCCGCGAGCTTCGCCGTCCCACCGACGGCCAGGACGTCATGATGGGATGCACTGGCCACTTCAATTTGAAGCGTGCCGTTGGAGTGCTGGGTGTAGTTTCCGTGAATAGTGAGTGTTCCTATGGAGTTACCCGGCGCGACGGTGCCGCTGTTGAAGACATTCCCGATGATGAGGCCGGTGCCTTGCAGGATGGCGCGATGGGACACTCCCACGTAAGGTGACTGCAGGGTGCCATTCACCGCGAGACTGCCGGACTGGATGAAGGTGGCAGCGGCGCTGGCAGTGGAGCGCAGTTCGAGGAGTCCATCGCCAGTCTTGAAGAATGAGCCATCAATGACCAAAGGAGCAGCGATGGTCGCGCGGCCCGTACTCACCTGAATCGTGGCATCCCCCTCCGAGTAGAGCTTGTAGACCTGAGGCGACTCGATGTGGTAACCGCTCACGGCAAAAATGAGTTTCTGGAACGGAATGTCACTGCCGAGGGTAATGATCCCAGGATTCCCCGTGAATACGGCGCTCTGTCCGGCCCAGGGCCCATTGATGAGGCCTTGGGCATTGGTCCAATTGGTAGCCCCTGCGATCCACACACCACTGCCGCCATCGATGCGGCCGTTGCTCTGGGTATCAGAGCCGTCCCAGTACTGGGTACTGGTGAGTTGATAGAGGAGGTTGATCTGGCCCGGGGTGGTGACGTCCACAAAGAGGTCTCCCGGGTTCACGCCCGCAGGCAGGGTGTTGACGACGAGACCGTTGTTGGTGAGGGTTCCGCCGTAGTTGATGAGCCGGTACGTGCCCAAGTCGAAGCCACCTGCATCCGTGATGTTGAGCAGGCCATCAAGGGTGAGATTGCCGGTGACTTCCAGGAGATCATTGATGCCACTCCCGACAACGCCGGGTGTTCCAAGGTCAAACTCCAGCACGGTATCGGGCCGCATCGTCAAGCTGCCGAGGGTGAGTGTGCCGACTCCGTTGTAGCCAGGCGCCAGAGTGGCTGCACTGTTGAAAGTTACGTTTCCGGAGATGAATCCCGAGCCCGCCAAAGTACCAGCGTTGACGTGGAGATTCCCACTGCCCGTGGCGCTTCCGACCGTGTTGTTGGCGACCAGGACACCGGCGTTGAGGGTCGTGTCGCCAAGGTAAGCATTCGCCCCAGTGAGCACCAGCACGCCGAGGCCGCTCTTCTCCAAGCCGCCGCTTCCTGTGAGGGTGGCACTGATCGTGGCCTCGACATCGGGGTCCACCAGCACTTCCGTGTTTGCGTGGGCCAGCGTGATCGTGCTGCTGTTGGAAGAACTGATCTCATAGCCATCCGTGGCGAACTGCAGCCCCGCCACAGTGACATGCTCAGTGACATCCACCACGCCAGCCGTGCCTTTGAACACCGCCGTCAAGTTCTGCCAGTCGGTATTGAAGGTCCCGGAGGCGTTCGTCCAGTTCGTCAGGCTGTTGTTCCAGGAACCCGCGCCACCATCCACGGCACTGTTGTCTGTGAAATTGGAGCCGTCCCAGAACTGCAGCCCATCGAAGTTCACATTCAGCAGCACAGAGCCGGTGGTCGTGGCGGTGTCCACGGTGAAGTTGTAGCCGGCGGGCCGCAGCGCCCCCAGGGTAAGACCAGGGCCGCTCAAGCCGCCGGCATAGGAAATAAGAGTGTAGGTTCCTGTATCCAGCCCGCCATCATTGGAGATGTTCAACCTGCCGTCGAGGACGAGCGCCCCCCCGACCACGATGAGGTCGCTGTCCACCCCCGGTGTGCCTGAGGGGGACCCGAGTTCGTAGTGGAGGATTGAAGCGCTGCTCAAATTGAGCCCACCGTCGATGGTCAGCGTGCCGGGACTGGAACCCGCGGCGATGGTGCCATCCGTGACGGTGACACTGCCGCCAATGGTCCCCGAGCCGCCCAGAGTACCGCCAGTTTTCACTGCAAAGTCGCCTGTGCCCAGGGTCACCTCCACCAGCAGGGTGCCGCCAGTCACGGTGGTGCCGCCGGCGTGGGTGAGGACCTCGTCGAGCGACCAGGTGCCGCCGGTGACTTCGAGCGCCCCTGAGAAAGTGGTGCTGCCTGTGACGGCCGAGGAGTACACCCCCGTGCCCGTGCTGGTGCCCGTAAGAACGAGCTTGGCACCGACATCGGTGCCGATGTTCAGATCCCCGTTGATGATGCTGCCCGTGTGCAGGGTGATCGTATTGGCGAGGCTGGCCAGTTCGATCTTCCCATTGATGATACCGCCATCCTTGTTTTCCACGGTGACGGCTCCGGTGGTGGAGTACACAGCATAGCCATCACGACCACCATTCCCACCATTGAGGCCTCCATTGACGGTGCCACTGTTCACCAGGGAGGCGTTATTGCCGAGTATTACGCCAGCAGCATCATCATCCGTGGAGAATTGAGCGAGCCGGCCGATTCCGCCCAGGCCACCGCTGACCG
>JBGGMQ010000570.1:0-2576 GCA_041287975.1 Verrucomicrobium sp.
CTGGAGAGTGATCAGGTGACCTCCAACGAGGAGGCGATTCAGGATCTGAAATTCCTCAGCCTCGATGAACTCGTCGCTGACATCGACAGTCTGGAGACGTGGTCGGCCATTTGCGTCCGGCACCTGCAGACGCTGCAATAAGAGTCTCATGAGGCAATGCCTCGCCCGGCGTGGTTTCCAGTTGTGGTCGCGAATTTTAATTTGCGACCACAACTCACATTACCTTCCCACCAGAGCCGAGCGTATCTCCGCGGCGGCCTTGCGGGCCTGCTCCAGTACTTCGGGTGGTAAAACGGAATCGAGTGTTTCCAGGCTGTCTTTCGCAGGCTTCACACCTTGGGCAGCGGCAGCAGTGAGCCACTTGTAGGACTCAATATAACTCTGAGGCACGCCTTCTCCACGGCCATACAGAATACCGAGGTAATACTGACCTAGAGGTTGATTGCGCTCTGCGGCTTCACGGTACCAGCGGGCCGCCGCATTCATATCACGCGAGACGCCCTCGGCGTTGGCGTAGCAACTGGCGATGTTGAGTTGGGCCACGGGGTGACCTTGACTGGCGGCTTTCTCGAACCAGCGGGCACCTTCGGCCGAGTCAGCCTTGGTTCCCTCTCCTTTCATATAATAGAGGCCCAGAGCTGATTGCGCTTCCGCATAGTTCTTCCCTGCAGCGGCTTTGTACCATCGGAAGGCCTGGTCCACATTCTTCTCACTGGCGTTGTCATTGCCGTCATACCGCATGGCCAGGGCGAGTTGGGCTGCCCCTTCCCCCGCTTCAGCCTTCTTGATCAAGTCAGCAAGCGGGACGGGATTGGCTGCCCACAAAGGGACATTCGACAAGCAGGTTATGGCGAGCAAGCCCAGACTGACTTTCAGTCCACGGCGGATAAATTTTAAACTACTGACATGCATAAGCCCGGTTGGCAGGGGTTCTGGGAGTCTTCTTCTGGGACATCGCCAGTACCGCCACCGTTGAGCTTATTTTCCTTCAATTACCCCCGCCATCGGATCAAAGCAGTGCCACACCGCTATCGATGAGGGCTTTGTGCACCGCCACGGCCAGGTCACTTCTCAACGGGCGGGCATCTTCAAAACGGTTCGTCCACACCCGCAGTTCGAACTTCATCCCACCGGCAACAAACTCTGTCAGAAAGGTCTGCGGAGCCGGGGCCTGGGCCACCAGCGGGTGCGCGGCCGCCACTTCGTTGGCCATCCTGATGACGCTCGCTGGGTCTGCATCCTTGGTCACGGTGATGACCACATCCAGACGGCGTTTGCGATCCGTCAACGTCCAGTTGGTGAAGCGGTCGGCGATGAGTTTGCCATTGGGCACCACGACCTCCGAGCCATCGCCCACTTTCACAATGCTGGCGCGGATGCCGATGTGGGTGACCACACCAGTGACGGAGTCCATCTGAATGATATCCCCCACCTGCACAGGGCGCTCAAACAGGAGGATGAGACCCGAGACGAAGTTGTTGACGATGTTCTGCATGCCAAAGCCCAGACCCACGCCGAAGGCACCTGCCAGGATGGTGAACTTGGTCATGTCATAGCCCAGCGCGGCCACCGCCAGAATGAAGCCCACCAGCAAGATCACATAGTGCAGCATGGTGGACATCGCAAACGGCACCCCACGAGCCAGCCGCACACGCGGGTAGATGTCCTCCTCCAGCAGGAAGCGCAGAAATCGGGACAGCAGAAACGCTCCGGCAATCACCATCCCAAAGGTCAGCACCCCGCCGATGGATATGGTGGCCGCACCCAGCGACCAGCTGCGGGACAGTGTCTCCCCGGCACCGTCAAGGAACGGGCGCTTCAGTGAAATAACCTCAAGGCTGCTCAGGAACCACCAGATGACTGCACCCCAGCGCAGCAGGGTGAAGGTGCGGCGCCGCAGCAGAGGGCGGTAGCGCTGCACCAGGCGAAGCTTGGTCAGAGGGCGCACATGCAGCATCGCTCCGATCAGAGCATCCGTAACACTGAGTGCCGCGTTCAAAACGAGCGCCATGTAGGCACTGCGCAGCAGCCCGTTGTTCATGAACCTGGCCAGGCCCACAAAGCCCAGCGTGTTCATCACAAAAGCCACCGCCATGACGACCAGCGCCACGCGCACTCCGAGCCTGGCGACGGACCAAAGACGCGGTGAGACGGACTCCGGCACTTCCCTGGAGCTGCGCAAAAACCAAATGCAGAACGCCACACCAGCAGATGTCTCTGCCAGCAGCAGAAATCGCGAGACGACGGGCAAGGACGCGGAGATCGAAAGTACCAGCCCAAAGAGGTAAAATACGACCAAGACATACAGCAGCACCCGCAAGGCACCCGCCACCAGGCGATGGAGCACAAAGAACGTGGGCACCAATGCCATCCCGCCCAGGATGGCCCAAAACAAACGGGGCGGCTCCAGATAAATCCAGCTGCTGAAGAGAACCGACAGCATCAAGGCCGCCGATATCGGCATCTCAAAGACCACCATCGCACTGCGCAGCGATTCATCCGCCGCCACCCATTGCCCCACGTGACGTCGCATCCAGTTCAGCAGGCTGAAGAGGGCCGCAATGATGATCCCATGC
>JBGGMQ010000571.1:0-4773 GCA_041287975.1 Verrucomicrobium sp.
CGCCAAGGATGCTGATGCCCTGGGCATTGATCCTTCCGAGGAGAAAAAGCAGGACGCCCAGTCCTCCTCCAACATTCCCGCCGACGCTTCCGACCTCGAAATGCAGGTCTGGCACCAGCTTCGAGGCGTTTACGATCCAGAGATCCCCGTCAATATCGTGGACCTTGGCCTCGTCTACGACTGCGCCGTCAGCAACGAAGAGGGCAAAAACAAGACCCTCGTCAAGATGACCCTCACTGCCCCTGGTTGCGGCATGGGCCCCACCATCGCCGCAGACGCCCAGGCGCGCATCATGACCATCGAGAACATGGACGATGCCGCCGTTGAACTCGTCTGGGATCCACCATGGAACCAGAGCATGATCTCCGAAGAGGGGAAAATGAAGCTGGGGATGATATAGGCGCGCAGCGCCGGGAAAAAGAGGAGGCGATTAGGCCTCCGGGAAAGTCTGAAGTCGGGCGCGTTTTAGGACGCAGCTCGACTTTTTACTTTTCACTTACCACTTTTCACTCATCGTCCAGCACACCCAGCACCTTCGCCTTACCCTCCCATGTCATCTCCTTCAATCGGCACCCCCTTCTCTCCCTCCGCCACCCGTGTGCTTCTTCTTGGTTCTGGAGAATTGGGCAAAGAGGTGGCCATCGAGCTTCAACGGTTTGGGTGTGAAGTCATCGCCGTCGACTCTTATGCCAACGCCCCGGCCATGCAGGTGGCAGACCGGGCTCACGTAATTTCCATGTTGGATGCTGCGGCGCTGAAGGCGGTGCTGGTGTCCGAAAAGCCTCACCTCATCGTGCCTGAGGTGGAGGCCATCGCCACAGACGTTCTGGTGGAATTGGAGGCTGAAGGCTTCAAGGTGGTGCCCACGGCTATCGCCGCGAAGCTGACTATGAACCGGGAAGGCATCCGCCGCCTGGCGACGGAAGAGCTGGGTCTGCGCTCCTCTCCCTACAAATTTGCCGGTACAGAAGAGGAGTTCCGCGCTGCCATTGGCGAGATTGGCATGCCCTGTGTGGTGAAGCCCATCATGAGCAGCTCTGGCAAGGGGCAGAGCGTCGTGCGCTCTGAAGCCGACATCGAGAAGTCCTGGAAGTACGCCCAAGAAGGTGGACGTGCCGGCAAGGGCAAAGTCATCGTCGAGGGCTTTGTGGATTTCGACTATGAAATAACTATGCTTACTGTCCGCCATGCCGGCGGCACCTCCTTCTGCGAGCCCATCGGCCACTTGCAGATCGATGGCGACTACCGTGAGAGCTGGCAGCCTCAGCAGATGACGCCAACTGCTCTGGCAGAATCCAAAAAGATCGCCGAAGCCATCACCACAGCCCTTGACGGTTGGGGCCTGTTCGGCGTAGAGCTGTTCGTCAAAGATGACGTGGTCTGGTTCAGTGAAGTCTCGCCTCGTCCTCATGACACCGGCTTGGTCACCATCCTCTCCCAGGACCTCAGCGAGTTCGCCCTGCACGCCCGCGCTATTCTCGGCCTGCCCATCCCCAACATCTCCCAGCACGGCCCCAGCGCCTCTGCCGTGATCCTGGTGGAAGGCCATTCAACGAATGTCCAGTTCGGCAACCTCACCGAGGCCCTCAGCCAGCCCGACACCGCCCTCCGCCTCTTCGGCAAACCCGAAGTCAAAGGCAAGCGCCGGATGGGCGTCGCCGTTGCCCGTGGCGCCACCATCGAGGAAGCCCGCGAAAAGGCCCGCAAAGCCGCCGCCGCAGTCGACGTCCGCCTCTAAGCCAGCCGCAACCCGTAGCGCAGACTGGCAATCGGCCTCCTCAACTGCGGGGTGGGTGCTCTGCCTAGAACTCAACTCCCACCCCCATCCTGAAACGAACCCGAAGGGTTCACCACGAGTAGCCGTGGGTTGACTGAGTGTCATGGGGTCCATCCATGGGACCTTCGGCAGCAACTCTACCACGGAGTGGTAGGCCCTAGGTTCCAACTCTCCCTGCCACCCACTACTCAACCCAGACACCCGTCCACCAGTGTGGAAGAGTCGTCTCGCTTCTACGCCCTCAAACCTGTTGACGCTCTTCCCGCCCACGCCTTCCCCGCACCCTTCAACCGCGTGCCGTGCGAAGCCTATCCCTGAAGGGGATGGATACCATAGCCCAGGGTTGGCCGAGCCTTAAGCGAGGCTACCCTGGGTACTCACGATGCAAATCGTCAGGTGTGGGTGACGATCATATTGCCTCTAACCTTGGAACACCGAAGCCCCCACGTCAAAGGTGCCTGACGTCGCTGGCGACTCCACACCCCTACAAGCCCGTCCCTCTCATCGGGAAGCGGGCTTGTCAGCCGAGGTGTCAGGCGTGTTTGCAGTGTTCGCGACATTCCCTCACTGCCCCACTCCGCGAAAGGCAAACCGAACGCGGGGACGTGTGAGAAAGTACAGCTGAAGAAAGCTGTAAACGGCTGCGACTGCCATCACCGTCATGAGCATGGTCATAATGAAGACTTCCATCACGCCGAAGGCGGTGCTGAAGATCTCCAGATGCCTCTGAGTCGGGGATTCGTAGGAAGGTGCCGGTGTGGCAACAACATCAGGTCCTGCCCCAGGGAAGGGAACGAGGCCAGTCAGGATCGCAACCACGCCGAGGCTGATCGCCAGTTGAATCGCCGCCAGACCGAGGGTGGTCCGTCTGGCCCACTCTCTCAGCTTGATGAGCCCGATCGCCGCTGCCAATTGCAGAGGTACAACGACAAAAGAGACTGCCATCATCAGTCGAAAGCCATTGTCCACCCCTGCCTTGGCAACTCCGCCACCCTCCACCCCGGAGGTCGCGGGGAAAAGCAAAGGAGCGACACTGGACACCAGACTCATGACACTCAGAGTGGCAAACCCAAGATTGATGATGCCGAAGACCAACGGCGACTTTGGAGTTTGCTCCCGTTCCGCCGTCATGAGTGACGATGCCGAGCGAGCAATGGCTGGTGGAGCAGGCGCACCGGGCAGAGGGGGAGGGGAATCTGCAAACATGGGTTTTTCAAGCAGGGGGTTGTCGGGGATGACAAACGATGATCTTGAATTGGACAAACGCAAATGAGCCCGACATTTGACGTGCTCCTTTTCATCCGAGAATTCTCCATGATAAGCTGATAAAGGTGTGGGAGAATTCGGGGCCATGATTGACCCCAAGTTCAAATCCGATCTGGAGGAGAAGCTCAACGCCTTTCGAGTTTGGACTCAGGGGAGAAACCTTGAGTCGTGTCGCCTTGTTCAATACACCAGTCTTGAGTGCGCGGGAGCAATGGACGTCCCTGTAGAAGCTATTGAAGATGAAATTGCTGGCGCTGTCAGTGAAGGTTTTTTCGTCGACTGGACGGCATGCGGAAATAGAGTCTACCTTTGTGTCTGGGAGTTCCCGCACGCTCAACCAGAATGGGCTTTTGTCATGGAAGAGCGTGACTTGGTGGACGTTAAGGCACTGCTCAGAGCCGCTGGGTTCGCGGATAACGAGTGATTGATTCGACCGCGGTGCAGGCAGAATATCCATGCAGCGGATCGCACCGACAACGTCCGAGGTCATTCCGAGTTGATGAATCATATGCCCCACATCACGAGGCTGCGTCAGCCCCTGACAAAATGCATCCTTGTCAAATGCAGCAATTCCCTTAACTTTTTTCTATGAAGATACTCCTGACATTGATCCTGGTGGGATTTTCCTGGGTTGCTGAATCGCCCGCGCAAACTCCTGCCAAGGAGAGCCAAACGCTTCAGGTCGTTCTTGGCAAGTCGGTGTGGCAGCTGAAATATAAGAGGATAAATCCGGATGGCAGCCTGGAGCAAGTGAGCGGGCGAATGGAGGCGGATGACACCAAAAGCTTTCAAGCGCAACGAGTGGTCGTCTCTCCTGGTGAAATTGAACTGCGTGAAGGCTACGTCCTCAGGCGGGGCAACGCATCCATCAGCAATTCAAATCCAGGTGAAGGGGCGGTGCATATCACGGCTGATAGTTTGAAGGTCAAAGGGCCGTCCAAGACCCACATTCTGCCGCGCTAATGATGGTAAGGCCCGTGCCCCGAAGTGGGCGGAAGCAATCTCAGTCAGTCAGGCGCTCGCCTGCTTGCAGTACGCTTTCACCTTCCGACGGCTGAGCATCACCATCAACAAAATGGCGTAGGTCAGGGCGACCACCGTTCCAATGATCATTGAAGCGTTCATGATGAGCGTACCAACTTGGGTCGCCGTAGCGTCGCCACCTCCTTGCTGATTCAAGGTAGCCATCAGATGAGGGCTGACAAAAGTGTAAGTCGCCCAACTGTTCACCAAGCTGGCGATGATGTAGTACACCGCCCAGACTAGGGTCAGTTTCCTCGCCCATTCCTTGCCTTTGATGAGACCGATCGCGGAGGCGGTCAAAGCAATCAGAGCCAGGATGCCGGGCACGAGAATGATTTTGTAATAAGTGGCGTAGGTGGGATTCGTGTTCATCAGGTCAACCACCGGGTTCGTGGCCTGAAGTGCCGGGTTCAGCACAATGAGCAGACTCGAGACAATTCCCATGACGCCCATGGCGGCAAACAGGAGATTCAGAATACCAAAGACCAGCAATGACTTGGGCTTTGCTGTCGGCAGGGAAGGGGGGAAGTCGTTCATGTCTCAAAGATTATGTCTTTCAATGCCTCAATTGCACAAAAAAAGGCCATCCTATTCTGGTCTGGCCTTGGACAAAATCAAGCTCTGGCAAGCGTCTCAGCTATGGCGAATTTACTTCTTCGCTTTCGTGGTCTGGCTACTGCCTCCCCACATCTTTTTCTCCCACGCCT
>JBGGMQ010000572.1:0-6166 GCA_041287975.1 Verrucomicrobium sp.
CCGCCAGCAGCATCGGCGCGGCCACTCCTATCTCGGGCGGTGGAGAGAAAATGGACGAGGCGGAACGCGCCAAGATGAATTCCGCTTTCATGGCCATGGCCCGTACCGCCGTGATCACCAAAGGCCACAACCCGGACATCATCGAGGCCATGATCGACAAAGATGTCGGCCTCAAAGTGGGGGACGTCGAAATTTTCCCCAAGGGACGCCTCGTCACCCTCGACCAGCAGCAGGCCACCAAGACCTATGATGGCAAACCTCTGCTGGCGAAAGCCATCGTCCGTGACCTCGACGAGTTGGTAAAGCTTGAGGGCCTAAAAGGGCAGATGGTGGTGGCAGAGCCCAAGGGGTTCGAACTTGTCGCCATCTGGATCACCAAATACGCCGCCATCCTTCTGCTGATCGGCATCGCGGGCGGCTATCTGGAAATGCAGCACCCTGGCTTCGGCATCCCCGGCATCATCTCGGCCGCGGCCTTTGGGCTCTTCTTCTTTGGTCACTATGTGGCGGGCAGCCTTGTGGGCTATGAGACGGTCTTCATCTTTTTTATAGGAGTGCTGTTCCTCATCATCGAGCTCTTCGTCTTTCCCGGGCATCTCATCTTTGGCCTTCTGGGGCTGGCCCTGGTGTTTGGCTCCTTGATCTACACCATGTCCGGGTGGGACATCACCGTGCCTGAGGGCGGCACTTTCCCAGTCCGGTTCGAGGACTACATTGTGGCACTGCGCAACCTGGGCCTCGCCTTCACCGGTGCCCTGCTGCTCATCATCATCTTCATGCGTTACTTCCCCTCCGTTGGCCCGTTCCAGCGCCTTATCCTCCACACTGCCGTGGGTGGTGAACAGGCCTCCATCGAAGGCGAAGGGCAGCGCAAGGCTTCAAAGGTGGAAATTGGCGCTACTGGCACCACTCGTAGCGCCCTGCGCCCGTATGGTCACGTGGACTTCAACGGCACCATGCTCGAAGCCATGGTCGAGGGCGACTACGTGGCCCCTGGCACTGCTGTGAAGGTGCGCTCCATCAGCGGCGGCAAGATCACCGTGCAGAGGGCGTGAGAAGCATTTTGGATTTGTGATTTTAGATTTTGGAATTGGCCTACTTTGTGGGCTGATCAATCCAAAATCACAAATCCAAAATCCAAAATGCGTTATTACCTGCAGCCAAACTTCTCTCCCAGCTCCAAACACTCCGCCACCGGTCTCAGCCCTGCGGATGGCGTGGGATCTGAGAGGGATGCTGCTGCCGTGCAGACCGCCAGTTTCAGCCTTTCGGCCAGGGGAAAGCCTTCATGCAGGCCATAGAGGAGGCCCGCGGCGAATGCGTCGCCCGCTCCTGTCGCCCCTTTGCTGTACCCTGAAGGCAGCTGCAACGAAAGCTGCGTGGCGGTGGCGCCATCTTTGGTGATGGAGACGCACCCATGCTCGGTATGAAGCGTCACCGTCTGGTGCACGCCGAGTTCGAGGAGTTCTCGGGCGGCTTCCAGCAGAGCCGGCGTGTCATTTGCGGCAAGGGGGCGGTGAAGCACCCGTGAGGCCTCTGACTCATTGATCATGAGATGGTCAGTGTGGGGCAGGGCGCTCAGTGCGATCTCGCGGAACTGCGGATGCTCCGTGCTCACCATGTCCACGCTGGTCTCCAATCCTGCTGCTTGGGCCTTTTCCAACAGATGCGCCGCCCGTGTGCGACCGTCTTCGGCAAAGGAGTCCATCGTATCCAGCAGCATCAGGTATCCCAGATGGAAGATGCGCGCTGTGCTCTGGCTGAAGTCCACATGGTGCACGTCAAAGAGGGCGTTGGCACCGCGTTGATGAAAGAACGTGCGGCGTCCTGTGCCGCTTACCGTCATGGCATCGGTGTAGGACGTGGACCGTTCCTTCGTAGCATGCAACTGGCTCACGTCGATCTCGCGGCTCCGGCAGTCTTCCTGAATCCAGCGCCCATTGTCGTCCTCTCCCACCATGCCTGCCGCAGAGAGGGGGAAAGGCGCCTGCATGGCCGCCAGATCCTTGAGCACATTGTAGGGGCCGCCGCCGTTGGACTGCGTCTGCTCCAGAATGCTGGCCAGCATGTCCTGGGCGGGGTAGTGGTCGATGATCTTCACGTGATCCACGATGAAGTTCCCACCCGCCAGGATGCCGTTGCGGGAGGAGTTCATGCCGTGGCAGGAATGGAGACCACCGTGCCCGTACTTTGGGACTGCAGGGCAGCCGCAAAGATCTCATGCGTCGCGACTGCCTCTTCAGGCGTGGCACAGCCAAAGCGGCCCTGCAGTTCGCCTTCGCGTTCCATCAGGTAGGCCGCCCACATCTGTTGGATCACATCGGGGAAACCCGGCTCAAAGATGCCACCCGTCACCGCCTTGAACGGTGTGCCAAAGCCCAGTTCGGTGCGCTTCCACCATTGCTCTTTCCCTCGCTCAAAGATCCACAGTGTCTTGGGCTCTGCGGTGCTGAACTTCACGCCGCCGTTCGTGCCAAGTATTTCAATGAACCAGGTGTTGGTCGCTCCGGGGGCCAGCCGTTTCATCTCCAGACGTACCGGCGTTTCTTCACCGTTGATGGTGGCCCAGGTGTGCAGCAGGGCATTGTCCCAGGTGTCACAGGCGGTCATGCCGCCTTTGCCGTCCGGACGTTCGGGATAGCCTTTTTGCAACTGGGCAAACACCCTGGTAGGGTTCCAGCCCAGGCGCAGCGGCAGATGGCAGGCATGCATGCCCAGGTCGTTCAAGGCCCCGCCTTCTCCGCAGAACTTGTTCATGCGTTTCCAGTTGGCGGCCTTGTTCGGATCCAGGTCACTGCTGTGGTGAAAGCCGGAGACGACTTCCAGCACGCGCCCAAGTTCGCCACTCTGGGCATAGGCCAGGGCACGCTGCGCTCCAGGGAAGAAGGGCATTTCCGAACTGCATCTGACGAAGCGACCACTGGAATTCACTGCCGCGAGGATGCTGCGAGCCGAGGCGAGATCAATGCCGAATGGCTTCTCCGCAAAGAGGTCTTTGCCTGCTGCCAGCACATCGCAGTAAAGCTGCTCATGCAAGTGGTGCGGCACGGCCACATACACCACGTCCACTTCCGGGCTGGCCAGGAGTTCCTTGTAGTCTGCGGTCTTGAGCGTGCAGGAGGGAATGATGTCGAACCACGCCAGAGTGGCAGGATTCAAATCTGCCACTGCCGTGAGCACGGGTCGGACACTGACGTCCGTGAGTGCGCACCAGCGGGCGAAGGCGCTCGCCATTTCCAGGCCCATGAGGCCGCCGCCGATGATGCCGATCTTGATGTCTTTCATGCGATGCGATGGATGCTACAGGAAGCGAGGACTTGGGATCGATCGAGTTAGATTTTGGCCAGTGCTTCTTCGACGGAAGCATTGTCATGCACCATCGCCATCAGCGCCTGGGTGATCCCCTTGGGATTGGGGTGCTGGATCACATTGCGGCCGTACACGATGCCGGAGGCGCCTTGGGCCAGCAGGCCTTGGGTGCGCTCCAGGATCTCGCGGTCGCTCACGCGACCACCACCGCGTACCAGCACGGGCACGCCACCTGCCGTTTCCACGACCTTGTGGTAAACACTCACGTCATCGGTAGGGTCTGCCTTCACGATGTCAGCGCCCAGCTCCACCGCCTGGCGCACCAGGTACATGATCTTCGTGAGGTCACCGTCCACCATGTAGCCGCCCGCCACTTCATTCGGCTGGAAGACCAGCGGTTCCACCATCATGGGGATGCCGTAGTGATCCGCCTGTGGCTTCAGGCGGAGGATGTTCTCCACGCACTCCGCATGCACCTCCGGCGCGCCGGGGATCTGGAAGAGGTTCACACACACGCAGGCGGCGTCATAGCGCACGGCCTGTAGCATTGTTTCCTCGATCATGAGGCTGAAGCGTGTCTCTGGCAGCTCTTTGCCGTAGATGTTGGCCACGTCAGTACGGAGCACCAGGGAGGGCTTTTCACGTCCTGGCAGTTCTTGCAGGTGCCGCGCCTGGCCGACGGTGAGCTGGATCGCGTCCGGTGCTGCTTCCACGAGGGTCTTCACCACCTGACGCATGTCTTCAATGCCTTGAAGAAAGCCGGGCTGGTTGAAGAAGCCGTGGTCCACGGCAACATCAAAGCAGCGGTTGGATTTGGCATTGAAGAGACGATTGAGACGGTATTGTTTCATGGAGCAGTTGGAAAGGGATCCGGGTGAGGTCGGTGGCAGGCGCAGCAGGAGGGTGGATAATGTCTTACTTCACACCCATGAGGTGCTTCAAGATGTAAAGTTCCAGAGCCTCGTAGTCGCGACCATCGCGGTACTGCTGGATGAGACCGTTGTCGAGGGCGCGGACCTTGTCCACGAGGTGCAGGAAGAGTTCCCGGCTGTTTGTCAGGTGGTCGGTGACAGGATAGCCACGCTGGGTGCGGATGGCTTTCACGTCCAGACCGATGAACTCACCCCGTTGGCCATAACCAGCCTCTTCCAGTACGCGCACCTGGTTGAACGCCGCCCGCAGATTGGCCCCACCGAAATTCTTGTCCTGGTCGTACTTGAGCCCGTTCTGGTCGTTCAAGTGCACGCTGCCCAGCTTGTCGTGAGCCAGGGCGAAAGCCATTTCATCGCTCGGGTCGAGTCCGGCGAGAAGAGCATGGGCGCTTTCGATGAGTCCTTTAACGCGCTTGGGATCGCTGGAGGCGTAGGAGAGCGTGATGGCGTGGCCAATCGTAGGGACATACGCCTGGTCCGTCGGCTCATTCGGCTTGGGCTCGATCCAGATTTCGATTTCCTTGTCGTAGTCGAGCATGGCATTCACCGTCTCCTGCAGGCGCTGGTAGGCGAGCCGGGCATCCTTGGCTTCGCGGATGTACGAGCCTTCCCGTGCCAGCCAGAGCACGATCGCCTTGCTGTCGAGAGCCCGGGCGATGTCGATGCACTTCTTCGTGCGGTCCAACGCGTAGGCGCGGTCGCTGGCGCTGTTGGAGGTGTAGCCTCCGTCCACTGTTTGCTCCGCGAACCACAGGCGTGGGGCCACAAATTCCGGTGTCAGGCCTTGATTGGCCAGGATGGTTTTGACCTTGGCGGCCTGTTGCTGGATCTGGTCGGGGCTGAGTCCGTCCATCCCTGGCACCACATCATCGTCGTGAAACTGCACACCTTCGAAGCCAAGGGGGCGGTACAGGGCGTATTTCTCCTCGTGCGGGAAGGGAGCCCGGACTTCGACTCCAAAAGGGTCGGCTCCTTCACTGATGTTCCAAGGGCCAAAGGAAAAGCGGTAGGTGGTGGGCGTAGACGTGCTCATGCCCGCATCTTGACACCATCTTTATCAAAGCCTCTACGCCCGCCGCATTTCAGTCTGAGACTATTGTCTCAATTCGAGTCCATACGCGCCTCAGAGTTGGAGTCGTTGATGCCTTCTAGTGCCCCGAAGCTCTTCACAGTTCAAAAAATCAGTCTCTGTGGTCAACCCTCATCTCCTGCCCACCACGCTGATTTACACCATCCCGCCATTCGCCCGCAACGTCTGCCCGTTTACCCAGCCCCCATCAGGACCCACGAGGAACGAAACGACCGCAGCGATATCCTCCGGCCTGCCAAGGCGCTCCAAGGGAGCCAGCTTGGACAAATGAGCCACCTGTTCCGGTGACTTGCCATTCAGGAAAAGATCCGTCGCGGTTGGGCCAGGAGCGACCGCATTCACCGTGATCTCTTTGCCTCGCAGCTCTTTGGCAAAGATGTTGGTCATCGTCTCCACGGCTGCTTTCGTGGCTGCGTACACCGAGTAGCCAGGCAGGGCCAGGCCAATGACGCTGGTCGAGAAGTTCACGATGCGCCCCCCTTGCCGCAACCTTATCGCGGACAGTTTCATGGTGTTGAAAGTGCCTTTCACATTGATGGAATAGAGCCGGTCAAATTGCTCGTCGTCCGTGTCCGCCAGATTCACCAGTCCCGGCTGCATGACGCCGGCATTGTTGACGATCGCATCCACGCCACCGAACTGAGCTTCGGCAGCGTCAAACAACCGGGCCACGTCTTCAGCTTTGGCGACATCCGCCTGGACAGCGATGGCCTGACCACCAGTCGCGGAGATTTCCTGGACCACCGTGTCTGCATCTGCCGCCCGGCCGGCGTAGTTAATCACGACGGAGAAGCCGTCGGCGGCGAGGCGCTTGGCGATGGCGGCCCCAATGCCG
>JBGGMQ010000573.1:0-3806 GCA_041287975.1 Verrucomicrobium sp.
GGGCCTCAGGACGGTCACAGATCTCCCAACTCTCCCCATAGGGCGAGGTGGGGCTAGGCAACCGCCTGCTGTAGAGCGTCTCCAGGTTACGCCCCCACCAGATCCTTTCCTGGTAGATGGGAGTGAACTGAAGAACCGAAAGCTCGTTGGAGGCTAGCATGAAGCACCGTCACGGAATGTCCACCGAGGGTCAACCCCTCTCCAGCACTCAATTGTCCGTCCCCTGCCGCATAAGATTTGCTTTATTCGGTCCGCTCTTGAATTAATCAGGAAAGTCAGCTAAACTTGATCGTTTAGGATTCACCGCTAATTTTTCCTGTTTTGGAAAGAAAGCTGCGCTTTCTGGTAACCGCCTCATGCCTGCCCGCACTCCCCAGCGCCAGAACCGCAGTCGCTCCACCGAGCAACCTGTGGAGAGTTCGACGTGGCATGCTTCCGCGGGTTTCTTGTTCATTGTGGCGGCGCTTTTCTATTTTCTGGCGCTCATTTCCTACGATCCGGCTGACCTGCCGACCTGGTGCCACCTGGCCCTGAGCGACACAGCCACGCCCATGGCGCACAATTTGATCGGCCGCCTCGGAGCTGTGATGGCGGGCTACACCTTTTGGATGTTCGGCGGTGCCAACTACATCATCCCAGCCTGTTTGACCTGGTTTGGGGTGTGCAAGCTCGCCTCTCATACGAAGATCACCCTGCGCTCGTGGGTGGGGTTCGCCCTCATGATCACCTGCGGAGCCGGGATCCTGTACCTCCAGACTTTCTGGGAATGGACCAACCACCGGGTCACGCCCTACGGCGCGGGCGGCGGGCTGGGTTATGTGGTCGCAGGCATTCTGCTGCTGGGCATCCTGGGTGAGGTAGGTTCCCTGCTGGTCATGGGGGTCTTCTACCTCATTGGCATGATTTTCGTGACCGGCATGCACCCGGTGCAGGTGCTGGTGCAAGGCAAGGACATGGCTGGGCGGGCTTTTGTGAACTGGTGGACAGAGCGTCAGCGTCGTCGCTTGGAGGCCGAGGAGACGGCCGTCATGCCCTTCACGGTCCCTCCGCCCAATCCCCCGATCAAAGCCAAAGGACGCGGTAAAAAGGGCTCGGCCATTCCTGCAGCGTTCCTGGATGATGACGGCGAAATGCCGGAGTCCTTTGACGGAGACATGCAGTTGGAGCTGCCCGCAGTGCAGCCCCTGCCCAAGATCTTCGATGCCTCCGCGCCCAAGGAGCCCAAGTCCAAGCCAGCCCTGGCGGAAGTTTGGCAGAAGCGTCAGGCCCAGAAGGATGAGCGGGCCCTCTTTGCCAAGCCTGCCAGCCTCACGGCCCGGTACAAGGGCTACACGATCCCTCCGCTGGACCTGCTGCAGTGGCCTGAGGTGAAGGAACGCAATCCGGCGGATGAAGCGATCCTGCGGGAGACGCAGAATAACATCATCAAGACTCTGGCCACCTTCGGCATTGCCGTGACTCCTGGGGACATCACCAAGGGTCCGGCCATCACCCGGTATGAAGTGTACCCGAGTGAAGGCCTGCGGGTGAGCCGCATCGCCAACCTGGAGGCGGACATCGCCCGCGCGACCAAGGCAGAGCGCCTGAACATCCTCGCCCCCATCCCTGGGAAAGACACCGTGGGGATTGAGCTGCCCAACCGTGACAAGGTGGTGGTGCCCATCCGCGAACTGCTGGAGGACGATGAGTTCCAGAAGGGCAAAGCCAAGCTGCCCCTGGCACTGGGCAAGGACGTGTATGGCAAGGCCATCATCGCGGACCTGGCCACCATGCCGCACCTCCTGGTCGCAGGGGCCACCGGTTCCGGCAAGTCCGTCTGCATCAACAGCATCATCACCAGTCTGCTATGCCGCTTCGCCCCCGATGAGCTGCGGTTCATCATGATCGACCCCAAGGTCGTGGAAATGCAGGGCTACAAAGACCTGCCCCACCTCGCTCTGCCAGTGGTGACGGATCCCAAGCTGGCGCTGCTGGCGCTGCGCTGGGTGGTGAATGAGATGGAGAAGCGGTACCACATCTTCGCCCAGGAGGGTTGCCGCAACTTCGAGACCTTCAACAACCGCAAAAACAACCCCCGCACCACTACGCGAGTGGGGGCTGGTTCGAAGGCCAAAAAGCCCGAGGCGCTGCCGGTGGCCGTCTCGGCAGACCCGGCGGATCCTGACTACGATCCGCTCGAAGATGAGCCTGATTTCCGCACCGATACTACGGATGCCGCCGCCTGGCAGGGCAACTCTGAGCCTCCCAAGCGCAAAGAGCCCGAGTTGGAGATTCCCGATTCCCTCCCCTACATCGTGGTCATCGTAGATGAGCTGGCCGACCTCATGCAAACCGCTCCGGCGGATATTGAAGGGGCCATCGCCCGTATCGCGCAGAAGGCTCGTGCAGCGGGTATTCACCTGATCCTGGCCACACAGACGCCTCGTGCAGAGGTGGTGACGGGCATCATCAAGGCCAACGTGCCCTGCCGTATCGCTTTCCAGGTGTCATCCGCCCTCGACAGCCGCGTGATCCTGGACCGCAAAGGCGCGGACCGTCTCGTGGGCAAAGGGGACATGCTTTACCTTCCCCCTGGAACCAGCCAGCTGCTGCGCGCCCAGGGGACCATGGTCACCGATGACGAACTACAGGGCCTGGTGGAGCACGCCTGCACCCAGGGCAAGCCTGTCTTCGAGGCGACGCTGGAAGACACCTTTGACGACATGGATGGCGAGGAAGGCGAAGAAGTGACGCCCGAAGACGAAGCCATCCTGGAGAAGGTGCTGGACGTCATCAGCACAGAGAAGAAAGCCTCCACCAGCCTCATCCAGCGCCGGCTCCGCCTCGGGTACACCCGGGCAGCCCGTATGATGGACATTCTGGAAGAGCGCGGCATCATCGGCCCTGGCGAAGGAGCGAAGCCGCGGGAAATTCTTGTCGAACTCTGACCGCCAGACGTTATTTTAAGGCGTATCCAAGGGAATCCCCCTCCCTCTCCATGCCCCCAAGCCTTGGACATCAGCTCCGTCTGGCCCGGGAAGCGCGAAATCTGACTCTCGCTGACCTGGCTCATGAAACCCGCATTCCCGAGGCCCGCCTCGCGGACTTGGAAAACGACACCTACGACCAGTTTGGCGGGGCGGCGTATGCGCGGATGTTCCTGCGCACCTACGCCCACCGCCTGGAGGTGAACGCCGAAGCAGAGCTGGAGCAGTTTGATCACCCGTTTGCCGTCCCGTCGAAATCCAGCCCCGCTACGGGACGTCGATTCCGTGCCTGGCGGATCCCGGAGCTGGGATTCCGTTGGGGAATGGGAGCCGCTTCAGAGGGTAGTGCCGCAGCCCGGTCGCGATCAAAGTTACGCTCCCGCGTTCCCGCCAGTGCGGCTCCTCGTTCGTCCCGCCCCCCGAGAGCCGTGGCGACCCCACCCCGGGAAAACTTGGGCAACAGTTTCAAAGTCACCGTGGTCGTCTGCGCGGCCACTCTCATCCTCGGAGCAGGTTTCCTGATCGCCCAGGCGTACCAGCAGCAGCACTCGCCGAGCGCAGCATCCGCAGCCCAGCCCGTGCCCCCAACCTCGGCGGAGACCGATCTGGAGGTGGAGGTGCGCCGGGCAGAACCCGTCCCGGAAACTCGCGCCATGGAAAATCTGCCGCAGCCGCCCAAGGCTGTTCCTGTGAGGGACAAACGCCCCCCAACCAAAGCAGTGCTGGTCAAGTAGCCCAGACGAGCCTATTTATTGGAAATAGAGAACTGAGAATCAAGACGCATACGCTTTGAGACCTTTGCCCCCTTCTTCAATGCCATCTGACTCTGCTCCGAAGCAC
>JBGGMQ010000574.1:0-5072 GCA_041287975.1 Verrucomicrobium sp.
AACACGTCTTGGTGGGAGAAGTTGCGTCAGTCGCGTAGCGGACCTTGCCCTGCAACGCGCTGATCTTCTCGAACCTGAATTGTTCGCTGGGAGCGCAGACTTCAGTCTGCTGATGCTCGACGGGAGACGTCCGTAATCGACATGGACGTCGGCGCATTCAGCAGGTTGCCGAAGAGGGTCGAAGGCGACCGAAAGGATTTTTCGTCGCGATCCATGCGAGACTCGCTCCCGTCTCGCCTTCAGTGCCAGCGCGCACGGTTCCCAAGCGCTCTCAAAACCCCTTCGTTCTCACGGGCATATTTGTATCAGGACGGATACAGTTTGCATGGAAATGCACTGCGAGCTTGAAACCACATGCTCCCTCGGAGAAAATCGGGCATGCTCTCTACTGACATCCGGGTGGTCTCCACCGCCGTCTATTTCCTGCCCGTCACCTTGCGCGTGCCGCTGAAGTTTGGTCCCGAGACCACCACCAGCGTGGTTTGCCTGAGGACTTGCGTAAAGGTCAAGGACCAGTCGGGTGCAGTTGCGGAAGGGTGGGGGGAGACCCCTCTAAGCGTATCCTGGGTCTGGCCGTCCAAGTTGAGTGTGGCTGAGCGGGCCCGGCGCATGCAGGAGTTTTCGCTTCGTCTCGCCGAACGCCTCGCGGGCTTTGATGTCTGGGGTCATCCGCTGGAGGTGGGTTATGATTTCCAAAAGGTGGTACTCCTTCAGGAGTTGGAAACTGCCAATACCCGCGAAGGCACAGAGCCCATGCCCTATTTGGGGGCACTCGTCTGCCTCAGCGCCTTTGACATAGCTCTCCATGATGCGTACGGCAATCTGCTGGGGCGTGATATTTATGACTGCTACGGTCCTGAGCACGTTTCCAGAGATCTCTCTACCTTCCTCGAGCCGGGGGAAGGCAGCTCTGTCAATTTTAAGGGTCGCTTCGTGCAGGACTACTTGGTCCGCCCTGGCCTGACCCGGATGCCGGTGTGGCACTTGGTGGGAGGATTGGATCCCTTGGCCGCAGAAGATCTCACCGGCAGTGAGCCTCAGGACGGACATCCCGTCACGCTTCAGGACTGGATTGCCAAAGACGGGCTCACCTGTCTCAAGGTGAAGCTTCGTGGCACGGATGCCGTCTGGGACTATGAGCGCCTGGTTAGGGTTGGGCGCATGGGCCTTGCCAGCGGCATGCGCTGGATGAGCGCCGACTTCAACTGCACTGTGGCCGAGCCAGAGTACGTGAACGATATTCTCGACCGGCTGTTGCGGGTCGAGCCTGACATCTACGCCCGGACCCTCTATGTCGAGCAGCCCTTCGCTTACGAGTTGGAGCACGACCTGCTGGACGTCCGCAGCGTCTCCGCCCGGAAACCCCTTTTCCTGGATGAAAGTGCCCACGACTGGGAGTTCGTCAAACTTGGGCGCAAGTTGGGCTGGAGTGGTGTAGCCCTCAAAACTTGCAAGACCCAGACCGGGGCCCTGTTGAGCCTCTGCTGGGCCAAAGCCCACGGGATGCCCCTCATGGTGCAGGATTTGACCAACCCCATGCTGGCCATCCTGCCCCACGTCAGACTCGCGGCCCACGCCGGCACCATTCAGGGCGTGGAGTGCAATGCCATGCAGTTCTATCCAGAGGCCTCCCTCCCGGAGGCCGAGGTCCACCCGGGCATCTACGTCCGTCGATCCGGGGAGCTCAATCTTGAGACCTTGGGCGGATCTGGCATGGGGTACCGCCTCGATGCGATGAAGCGTATCCTACCCGAGGCTGCGGGTCAGTTTGAGGCCCCACAGAAGCCAGCCTGACTGTCTTTAGTATTCTGTTGCCACTTTTTTGTACAAAAAAGATCAACCCCCTAATAATAATCTTTCGAAACCGTTCAAAACCCAAGAGGTGCATCCTCAGCAATCATCCCGACCCACAGAGAACCAATGAAAACCAAAAATCTGCTTCTTGGACTTGGCGTTGCCATGTTCGGAGTGATAACGGCCTCGGCTACGACCACTCGAGTGTGGACGGACAGCCAAGGCCGTAAAGTGGAAGCCACCTTCGTCAAGCTTGACGGAGACACGGTTTATATCCAACTGGCCAATGGCACCGTCTTCCCACTGCCTCTTGCAAAGCTGGCAGCTGAGGATCAGCAGATTGCCCAAACCCTGCCCCCCGCAGAAAACGCCAACGCCATGATGGCTGTCCCGACCAATGCGTCGGCAGCTCAGGCAGCGGCCAAGATCGACCAGTTGGTCGAAATGGGTCTCCAGAAGGGGAACATCAAAAATGCTGAGACGGCTAAAAAGGCAGCGCTTGAAGCCCAGAAGGCCGGCAAGCAGCCCAAGCCCTTTGCAGCTACGACGGTGAACCCGCTTATGTCGGACGAGCAGTTCGTCCGCCGCGTGTTCCTCGATATCGCAGGTCGCATCCCGAACTACGATGAAACGATGGAGTTCCTCAAGAGCGGTGCTGCTGACAAGCGCGCCAAGCTGATCGACAAGCTGCTCGAAAGCGACGGCTACACCAGCAACACCTTCAACTACTTGGCGGAAATGCTCCGCATCAAGGATCGTCTGGATGGTGCTGACTTCGTGCGCGGCACTCCCTACATCCAGTGGATGAAGGACCAGATCAAGGCCAACGCTCCTTGGGATCAGATCGTCTATCAGATGATCACCGCGGACGGCAAAGCCTGGCACAACGGTGCGACTGGCTACCTCCTGCGCGACTCCGGGATGCTTCTGGACAACTTGGCCAACACCCTGACCGTCTTCCTCGGTACGGATGTCTCCTGCGCCCAGTGCCATGATCACCCTTTCTCTGACTGGACTCAGCGCCAGTTTTATGAAATGGCCGCCTTCTTCGGTGCAACCAGCACCCAGATGGGCAACAAGGACTTCACCAACGGCAACCCGACAAAGCGTCTGACCGATGAAGCCACCAAGATCATGGAAAGCAACGGCGTTGATCCTCAGCGCTACCGCAACCTGATCGGCAACGTTCTCGGGGCCAACCGCTATGTCGTGAACGACGTCACTGAGAACCGCGTCAAGCTCCCGCATGACTACAAGTACAAAGATGGCAAGCCCGGTGACCCCGTGCTTCCCAAGCTGATCATGTGGAGCGAGAAGGACAAAAAGAACCCTTCCTATGACATCGTCAGCGCTGGCGTGAAGAAGAGCAAGAAGGACGAAGGCGGAGTGAAGAATGCAGAAAACCTGCGTGACAACTTCGGCAAGTGGATGACCCACCCCTCCAACCCGCGCTTCGCGATGACCATCGCCAACCGCCTCTGGTCCCACGCTTTCGGCATGGCCCTCACGCCGACGGTGCGCAATATCGACAATCCTGATGAGTCCTACAATCCCGAACTCCTCCAGCACCTTTCCAACGAAATGGTCCGCGTGAAGTTCAACATCAAGGAGTACCTGCGCATCCTTTACAACACCAAGACCTATCAGCGCGAAGCGACCACCACGGAACTTGCCATGGGTGAGCCCTACTACTTCCAGGGTCCTGTGCTGCGCCGTATGTCTGCTGAGCAGGCTTGGGATTCCTACATGACCCTCGTCATGGGCAACCCTGACACGGTGAAGAGCAACGAAGCTGACCTCTATGGCCGCTCGATCGACATGAACCTTAACACGGTCGACGTGAAGACGGTGCTCCTGAAGGTCAACGCCGTGCAGGAAATCGGCAAAAAGCAGAACGCCAGCATGATGAGCGGCGGTCTGGCCATGGCTGGCAAGGATGACGAAATGATGGAAGGCAAAGTGATGAAGTACGGCAACATGAAGCTCATGCGTGCTTCTGAGCTGGAGCAGCCCGCTCCTGGCGGTCACTTCCTTCGCGAGTTCGGTCAGTCCGAGCGTCTCCTCATCGACGGTGGCTCCCGCGAGGGCAGCGTGCCGCAGGTGCTGATGATGATGAACGGCAAAGCTCAGGAAATGCTCACGAACAAGGAGTCCCTTATCTTCCGCAACATGGAAAAAGCAGGCACCCCTGCCGATAAGGTTGAGGCCATGTTCATCAGCATCCTGAACCGCCGCCCAACCCTTCGTGAGAAGGACATCGCCAAGAAGCAACTCGGTGCCAGCGGTGATGACGGCTACTCCAATATGATTTGGGCCCTCATCAACACCCGCGAGTTCAGCTTCATCCAGTAAATCTCGTCTCAGACTTCAACCATTTAGCGAAAGGAAAACCAAACATGAAGAATCCATACCTCAAGCTCGATCCGGCCTCCCGCCGCGAGTTCATGCTCCGCACGGCAAAGACCGCCTTGGGCGTCAGCGTTCTCTCAGGACTCGACAACTCCGCTTTTGGAGCAGCCGAGGCCCCTGCAGCTGGCAAGGGTGGCAAGGCCAAGGCTGTCATCTACCTCTATATGGGTGGTGGCATGAGCCACATCGACACGTTTGACCCGAAAACCGGGGAGACGAAGGGTTACAAGGACCCCATCAGCACCAATGCCTCCGGCATGCAGCTGGGCGGTTACATGACCAAGATGGCCAAGCAGGCGGACAAAATCACCGTCGTGCGCTCCATGACCTCCAAGACCGGGGTTCATGAAGCTGGCAACTACATCATGCACACGGGTTATGATCCCCGCGGCACCATCGTTCACCCCACCCTTGGCTCCTGGGCGCAGCACTTCAAAGGCCGCTCCCATGCGACGCTGCCTTCCAGCGTCACCATCGGTGCGGGTACCGCCAACGCTGGCTTCTTCGCTCCCGCTCTTGCTCCTGTGCCAATCAGCAGCCCAGAGTCCGGCCTGCAGAACGCCAAATCCACGGTCGCTGGTGACATGTTCAAGAAGCGCGTCTCACTCATGAATGAGTTCGACAGCGCCTTCCGCGACAAGTTCCACAGCCCAGAAGTGCGTGCTTATACGGAGTTCTACGACGAAACGATGAACCTGCTCACCAGCAAGGACCTCGAAGCGTTTGACCTCACCAAGGAAGATGCCGCCACCCGTACCCTTTACGGCAACGGTTTCGGCCAGGGCTGCCTCCTCGCCCGTCGTCTCGTCCAGAGCGGTGTGCGTTTCGTGGAAGTCCGCTCCGGCGGCTGGGACATGCACAACTACATC
>JBGGMQ010000575.1:0-3855 GCA_041287975.1 Verrucomicrobium sp.
TGCCGTCCGCTCAGGAGAGCAGAGCGTGTGGGTGCGCAAGTTGGGCTGTTGTACCAGTCAGTAAACCGCCTCCCCTCGGCGTGGAGGCGGTCGAAGTTGGGTGTCTTCAAGATCGGGTTTCCTGTGACGGAGAGATCGCCATATCCTTGATCATCGGTGAGGATGAACACAATGTTCGGTCGTTTCCCGGTCAAAGAGGTCGGAGGAGCGGCGTCTGCCTGGGTGAACCCAAGAGGAAGCAGCAGCGTGAACAGAGGTGCGAAGGGGAGAAAGCGCATGACTGGCCTGCTAAACGAAAGACTGCCCTGATTCTGTCAGGGCCTTCCTGTGGCCGTCATCTGTTCAGCGAACGGATTTTCATCTTTCGCACTGAAAACACCTCGTTGCGCTGGGTGTAGTAGGGATCTGTACAGAAAGTTGCACGGGGAGATTGAACTCCACTCGTATCGCTGCTGTCGTCTTATAGTCGGCTTCGACTCATCATGGCTGAAATCACTCCACCACCTCTCCGTCACCCCGTCATCTGGGTGCGCAACAAGTTCCTCGCCGGTCTGGCGCTGGTAACGCCGTTGGTGGTGACGTTCTGGATCCTGAAGATCCTTTACGAGACCCTGCGGCAGGTGAGCATTCCCATTCTGGAGTTCTTCGCGGCCATCTACAACCAGGCCGTGCCTTATGACTGGATGATCGACCCGCATGATCCGCAGTTGCTGCAGTTCATGAATTTTCTGGGCTTCCTCATTCCCATTGTGTTTCTCGTGGCTCTGGGGGTGATGGCGACCAACGTGCTGGGGGTGCGCGTCGTCTCCACTTTGGAGAAGCTGCTCCTGCGGGTGCCGTTCGTGGCCTTTATCTACAAGTTCCTCAAGCAGGTCATGGACTCCTTCAAAGGGTTCGGTGGCGTGAAGAGCTTCAAGCGTGTGGTCTACATCGACTACCCGTCACCCGGTCTCAAAATGCTCGGCTTCGTGACGGGGCAGTACATTGACCCCGCCTCCAGCAAGAACATGAGCGCGGTGCTGTTGCCTGCGGCTTTGAGCCCCATGACCGGCATCGTGATCGTGACGGAAACCTCCCGACTGGAGGATGCGCCCCTCACCGTTGAGGAAGCGATGAAACTCATCGTCTCTGGCGGTCTCATCAGTCCCAAGAGCGCAGAACAGAAGCTCGCTGAGGCAGCCGCTGCTGCGGCTGCCAAAGGGCGTGGCCGCAGCAAAGGCAAGGCACCTGCGACTTCAACGGCCACACCTGTGCCCGAAAGCGACTTCGTGAATCTGCCCAAGGCCGATGAAGAACTCCTGCGGGAGGATCTGGAACCTTTGCCAGCGGGGCACAGTGCTCAGGTCTCTGGCAGCGTGAGCTCATCTACAATTCCCAAAGCGCCCAACCCGGCACCGGTGGTCGACCTGAAGGCGGCTGCGGCGCTGGCAGGTGGAGGACGGTAAAGAGGGGGGACACGCCCTCTAGCCCTCCTTTTCCATCTTCTGCACCACGCTAATTTCGCCATTGTTTTCCAACACGGCGAGTCTCACCTCGGCAGGCGAGGTGCAGCCATGCCGACGCAGTGCCAGTTCCAGCTCATGACGGGTCAGTTTCGCCGCCTCCATGATGGTCTGGTCGACCTGACCTTTGTGGATCAGCACCTGCGGTTTGCCTTCAATCAATGTCTCCAGCTTGCGGCTCTTGTACGTGGCCACACTCAGCAGGTAGTTCAGCCCCACGAGTGTCCCCGCCAGGATGAAGCCGCCAGTAAGGGAGTTGTCCCCGCCATTCATGGCATTCTGGACCGCATTGGAGAGCAGCAGGAGCAGTACCAGGTCAAACGGAGAGAGTTGCCCCACCTGCCGCTTGCCGGTGGCTCGGAGCATCACCAATACCACCACATACACCGCGATCCCGCGGATCACAAATTCCCACCAGGGAAGGGAGATGGACCACATAGGCCTTTAGAATGACCTCGGATCCATCTCCCGAAAAGAGAAAACAACGTATCCCAGCCTAGCTGAGCTTCGCGCCCACCTTCGTGAGCAGAGTCTCAAGCTGGCGACCGTATTTCACATAGCTGTCGTACTGCTCCTTGGCCTTCGCTTCGGGGGAGAGGTCATCGGCTGAGCCTGCACCGTGAAACACGACTGCCACGTGCGGCTCAATGCTGATGTAGCCGTCATAGCCGCTGCTCACGACGTCGGCGAGGATCTTCTCCACCTGACCGTCACCTTCACCAGGGTAGGTGTAGTCGGCATCATTTTTGTCCTTGTTCCAGCGGCCGTCTTTGACGTGGATGTGCACCATATGCGGCTTGATGGCCTGGTACATTTCCCATGCGTCCTGCTTCTGGCCGGGGCGGTCGCGGTCTTCGATGAAGACGGGGTTGCCCGTGTCGAACACCCACTTGATGCCGGGAACGGCTTCATTCATGCGGTTCACATAGCTCACACTCATGCCGCCCCAGTTCATGCAGTTCTCATGCACGACGGTCAGGCCCGCATCGTTGAAGCGCTGGTTGATCTCGCGCATGCGCTTGATCCGCTCGTCTGCCATCTGGTCTTCCAGGTCCTTGCCGGACTCGTCTTTCCGCACGGCGTAGCTCATCACGCGGATCAGCTTTGTCCCCAGTTTCTGCATGCGGGGGATGGCCCGTGCGATTTCGCCCTCCGTGATGGAGAAGTCGTCCTCGATCTTGTGGGCCCAGTTGGCGATGATGGAGCCGAAGCCGCTCACCTTCATGTTGGCGGCTGCCAGAGTCTCACAGGCTTTTTCAAAGGTGGCCTCCGGCACCTCGTGCAGGTTCCCCTTCACCCCGTCGATCTCGATGACACGGGATTCGATGCTGTCCCATCCCAGGTCCTGGTGGGCTTTGATTTGCACGTCGAGGGACGCGCCTGCTTCATCTGCGATACCGGTGAGCTTGATCATGGAACTTGTGAATTGAAACGAACGTCTCGACCGCGCAAGCGCAGATTTCGGGCAATATGTCACGCAAAGCGGTCAAAATAGGCCTCTCAGGCACGCTTTAGCCCATTCGCCCACAAGCAAGTGTGGAAGAAGCGTCACGCTGCCAGGTGCAAGGCTCGGTTGGCCTTCCCCGCGATCACCTGTCACCTGTTTACTTCTCCCCAGCCTTCACGGCCACCTGTTCCAGTTCCAAGTTCACAGTGGCCCACATGGATTTCTTGCTGTCGTAGTCCCAGAGTTTCGCCGTGAGTTTTGCTTTGCCAGTCTTCCGTCCCGTCAGCTTCCAGGTCAGGGTGGGATAGGGCTCCTTCGGGTCAGCGGGAGGGAAGAAGGCCAGCAACGCGGTGCAGCGCACCTCCAGAGTTTCTACCTTCTTGTTCTTCTCTTTGGGATCGGCTTTCAACTCGGCCGCAAAGGGCACCTTCAGCTCTGGGACCTCAGTGTCGTCTTCGCTGTAGATCTCCAGCGCGCCTTTCGCGAAACTGTTCGCCTCGTCGAATTCCGTGAACACCACCCGGTACAGGTTTTTCAAGCCTCCGAACTCCACGACAAGCGCCGGCGTATCCGCCCCCTGGAGAGTACCTCCTGTGCCTGGCAACCACGTCAAAACACCCATCAGTAATGTCAGCAGGAGAGGGGATGACTCAAATCTCATGCCTCACCATCATCAATCTCAGCACCTTCATCAACCCAATTCAACACGACGCCAAGTGACCACTTCGCTGTCTCAGAATTCTGTAAATTCCGTTAAGGGCACCACCGGAAACCTCAGAAGGGCCGAAGGTCCGCCCAATACCAGCCGGGGTCGAAGGCCCCGGTATCCGTCAGGAAAGGGATTGAGGGCTGAAAGTCCGTCCTATCAAGTGACTCCAGACCTCGCAACACCCCTGTTTTCTTCAA
>JBGGMQ010000576.1:0-7881 GCA_041287975.1 Verrucomicrobium sp.
ACGAGTCACGAGGTCCAGATAGCGGGCGTCGCTCACGGTGTTATTGTTGTGACCGATCGTTGTGCTGAACACGCGTGTCTTGTTCGGGCCGTATTCATTGGTCCAAGCCACCACGGTCTCCACGTCTTTGGCGGTGCCGTCCTTTGCCTTGACCGTCTGTTTGCCCGAGACGAGGGGGTGGGCCGTGAGGATCTTGACGTTGTTGTACAGCTCTTCTTTGATCGTGGTCCAGTCCACCAGACCTTTGGTGATCGGGTGTTCCTTGTCAGTGAAAGTCAGCGCAATGGGTTCCTGGGGGCCGTGGCCGTTGGACTGCAGGCCGATCAAGTCAAACCACAGTGCGTCTGGCGAGCCGCTGGTCACTGGATCGCGGAAGTTCCCGACACGGTAGCTGTGCATGGCGCAGTGCAGGTTCACCGCAGGCACGCCGCCCTTGTGGGCGTTCAGGATGTTGTCCACGTACGGCTGCTGCTTCACATCGGCGGAACATTCGTCGTGGATCACCACGTCGTAGCCCTTGGCCCAGTCGGCGTTGTTGTAGATATCAAAGCTCGCCTTCGTGCTCTTGTCATCGGTGTGGGCGAACTCCACCTCAATGTTGGCGCGGGCTCCGAGGCCTTCCGCCAGGATGAGGCGTTGTTTGGCGTAGTCATGGCAGCAGCCGCCCGTGACGAGCAGGACTTTCAGTGGCTTGGGGGCATCAGCGGCGCGGCTGATCAGGGGCAAGGCGGCGGCCAGGGCCACGGCAAATGCTGCGGAGGAGAGGAGAAAGCGACGTTTCATGAGAAGGTAAATGCTGGCGGGAATCGCCAGGACAGGCAAACAAAACGCGGGGTCCGACCCAAAATTTGCGCCAACCTTGCGGCGATTGGCCCGGCCACGGCCTTTCCGGGCGGCGAAGTGCTTTTGCGTCTTTCTACCAGACACCTTTTCTCATGCCCCAGATCATCGACACTCCTACCGACCTCGAGAGCCTGCGCCAGCAGCAGCCGGACCTGATCCTCCTGGATGTGCGTCTGAGCGAGGACTACGAAGAAGGCCACCTGCCCGGTGCCGTGAACCAGTGCGTGTATGAGGTTGCCTTCCTCGGTGAGGTGCCCTCCCATGGCGTGAGACGGGACCAAGCTGTGTGCGTCTATGGAGTGGCCCCGGAAAGTCACGAATCCGCCGTAGCCGCTGCCAAGCTGGAGCGTGCGGGGTACAACCATGTGTTCGACTTTCGGGGAGGTCTGGAGGCCTGGCGGGCGGAAGGCCGGTCCCTGGAAGCCCCCGCCACTCTGGTACCCGCTGCCGCAGTCAAAGACGGTCGGTTCCCGCTGGATCTGAAGGAGAGCAAAGTTGTCTGGGTGGGCCGGAATCTCATCAATCACCACTGGGGCCACGTCCAGATCAGTGAAGGACACGTCGTCTTTGAAAATGGCCAGCCTGTGTCTGGCGCTGTCATCGTTGACCTTCGCGAGATCACCTGTGCCGACCTGGCCGGCGGTCCGCTCCATGACGTGCTGATCCATCACCTGGAGAGCGACGACTTCTTTGACGTCGAGAACCATCCTGAAGCCCAGTTCGTGTTTGATAAAGTGGAGGTCTGCGCCGAGGCACCAGGATGCCACAATCTGAAGCTCCTGGGGGACTTCACCATGCGAGGCCAGACGCATGCTGTGACCGTCGTCGGAGCTGCTGGCTACACACCCGACGGACATGCGGCGATGCAGGCGACCCTCATCCTGGATCGCACACAGTGGGGTGTGGTTTACGGGTCAGGCCGTTTCTTCCACCGTCTTGCCAGCCATCTCGTGAATGATCACATCGAGCTGCAGTTGCGCATTCTGACGCTGGCTGCCGTGCGAAATGGTGTGCATGCGGCTCCGGCAACTGTCGGGTAAAATGAAAGGAGTGCCGGGGCTTTAGCCTGGCATTGCCTGACGTGGGAAGCTCGATGTCAGGCTGAAGCCTAACACTACTTTTCTGATGCGACGGGAATTTTGGCCGGTGTCTACTTCACCCATTCATCTTCGGGGAAACCCGCATCAGGTTCGATGAGTGTACCCTCCCAGACAGCTTTGCCGCCATCATAAGTCAACACCCGGCTGGCACTCCCGGGCACGGCGTGGGTATTCACCTTGGGCAACCATCGCGCCAGCTCCGCCTTCACTCCGGCAAGCCCAACGTCGGCGGCCAGATTTTTCCACTCATTGGGATCTGCCGTCTCGTCGTACAGTTCCTCACTGCCGTCCGCATAGCGGATGTAGCGCCACTTCCCGGTGCGGATCGTGTGGTTGTTCTGATTGTGGGTTGTGATCGCGGGGAATTCCCTTGGTGCAGTCGCATCCTTGAGCTGGGGCACCAAAGAATGTCCCTCCAGTTCGGGCCGCGCTGGGATTCCTGTGAGTTCCAGCAGGGTGGGGTAGATGTCCAGCAGTTCTGCGGGGTGGCCGCAGCGCTGCGACTTCGTCACGCCGGGTCCGGCCCAGATCAAGGGAACCCTCGTGCTGCGCTCCCAGAGCGTGTTCTTCCCCGTGATGCCCTTTTCCCCCAGGTGCCACCCGTGATCACCCCAGACCACGATCACAGTGTTCTCCAACTGTCCACTTTCTTTCAGCGCCGCCAGTACCCGGCCCACCTGACTGTCCATGAAGCTGATGCTTGCCAGATACGCTCGTACAAGCGGTCGCCACTCATTTGCGTCTCGCAAGGTCTTCAGGCGCGGCTCCGGCAGCTTCCAGTTCAGATACCCTGCAAATTTTGGCAGGTCAGCGCGGTCATCCTCCTTGACCGGTGGCAGTGTCACGTCCGCTCCGGGATAGAGGTCAAACCACTTCTGTGAGGCGAAGCACGGCACATGGGGCAGGCGAAAGCCCGCCGCGACGAACCACGGCTTACCCTCGGGCAGGTGCTGGAGCTTGGCGATGGCAGCGTCTGCGATCTTCCAGTCTGCCTGGTCTTCATCCCGCGCCGGGAACACGCCCCAGTCCATCGCCGGGTGTCGACCCACAATGGGCAGATGAGCAATGGGTGTTTTGGGCTTGGGCATTCCGGGAGCAGCGCCATATTCATCAAACTCACCCGTGCGGTCCTTCGGCCGGATCGCTCCGTCATGAAAAATCTTCCCACAGGAGAAAGTGCAGTAGCCCGCCTTCATGAAGGCCTGCGGCAGTGTCACCTGCTCCTTCAGCGATTCCACCTGCCTCAACCCCGGCTGCAGGCCATAAACACCCGTCGTGCTCGGTCTCAGACCCGTCAGCAAACTGGTCCGTGATGGGTTGCACAAGGGGGCCTGGCAATGCGCGTTGGTGAACACCGTCCCCCGCGCCGCCAGTTCATCCAGGTGCGGCGTCTTCACTTGAGGGTGCCCACCCAAACAACCGATCCAGTCGTTCTGATCATCAATGGCGATCATCAGCACATTGGGCGGCCCCGCCACGGCCCCGCGGCATAGGAAGAGCAGAGCGGAAAGGAGGAGAAGTGAACGAAGGAGCATGCAGACGTGAAAACGCGAAAACGGAAGGGAAACTTCAAAAATCAAAAGCCAAATACCAAGGAGGCTTCAAGGCTGAACATCCAAACTTCCGGCCATACCTCATCCCCTCAGCAAGAATCAGTCTCTGTGCCTCTGCGTCTCTGTGGTTAAGTCGATATATCAATGGCGTTTGAAGTTTTGTTTTTGACCTTTGAATTTTATTCTCCTTTCTCCCGATACAAAAGTGATCACCTCGCAACACCGGCATGGCGTTTGCGTAGTGTCTGCGATTCCCTTTTCCCAACCTGCCATGCCCGACCCCGATTTGATCGCCCAGCTTGCCCCACTCTACGCCGCCGTTGTTGCCGATGTCTTGGACGGACTGGGCTATCCCAACCAGACGCTTCCCTCAAATCTACGGCCCCTGACCCCAGCGTCCAAGGTCTATGGTCGGGTCTTTCCAGCTCAGGCCGCCACCGTGACGGAGGTGCCGGCGGAACCTTACAAGCTGGAGATCGCTGCGGTGGATGCCATGACGCGGGGTGATGTGCTCGTCGTCGATGTGGGGAATGATCAGACTTGCGGCTTCTGGGGGGAGCTTCTCACCACGGCGTGCCTCTACAAGAGGGTGCACGGTGTCGTCATGAGTGCCTGCACGCGGGACATGTGGAAGATCAAAGAGCTGAACTTCCCTGTTTTCGGCATTGGCTATCACCCGGCAGACAGCAAGGGCCGGGCGGATATTGTGGAGATTGGAGAGCCCATCACCATGGGGGGCGTGGTCATCCGGAAAGGCGACTACATCCTCGGGGATGAGGACGGCACCGTGGTGATCCCGCTGGAAGTGGCGTCTGAAGCCATCCGTCTGGCCAACGACAAGGTTCAAGGGGAGAACATCGCGCGGGAGGATCTGGCCCGGGGCGTGCCCATGGGGGAAGTGTTCCGCAAGTACGGCATCCTTTGATTTTTTTTGACCGCATCTCTGCTCATGCGCCCCAGGGTTCTCATCGCAGGTTTGTTTCATGAAACCCACACCTTTGTGGATGAGTCGACGCGTCTGGAGGACTTCTCCACTCTGCAAGGCGCAGAGATGCTGGCCTGCACTGGCGATGCCTCGCCGTTAGGCGGGGTGCTGGAGACTGCGGAGCGCCTGGGCTGGCAGGTGATCCCGGCGATCGATATGCGGGCGTCTCCCGGTGGCATGGTTCCCGATGCGGTCGTGGAGTTTTGGTGGCAGGCCTTTCAGGCCGTGGCAGTGCCCGCCTTGGAGGCTGGTTTGGAGGCGGTGTATGTGGTGCTGCATGGGGCCATGGTCTCGCCGTCGTTTGAGGATGTGGAAGGGGAGTTGCTGACCAGGTTGCGGTTGCTGCCCGGAGCGTCTGCGTTGCCAGTGTTCGGCGTCTTTGACCTCCACGCAAACTTCACTCCCCGCATGGCAGAGCATTCGAACTGCCTTGTCGCTTACCGGGAGAATCCCCACACGGATGGGAGGGCTATGGGGGTGCACGCTGCGGAGTTGCTGGATCAGTGCCTCAATGAGCACACGTTTCCGCGTCAGTACTGGCGGCACGCCCAGATCGTCTGGCCTCCCACGGGCACAGGCACGGCGGAGGCACCCATGCGTGATCTCGAAATCATGGCCCGCACCTTGGAGTCGACTCATCCCACGTTGCTCTCGGTGAATGTGGTCGCGGGTTTTTCCTTCGCAGATACTGCATTTACCGGGGTGAGTTTCTGCATTTCTTCGACAGGGAGTGAAGCCGAGGCCGAGGCTGCGTTGGATGCCTTGTGCCATCTTGCTTGGGATTTGCGAGAAGCGGGTAATCGTCGCGACGCTTCGCTTGCGGAGGTGATGTCTCATGTGGCGGACCTGTCACAATCTTCCTTGCACGGTCCCATTGTCATCGCTGAGCCCGCCGACAACATCGGTGGCGGAGCTCCTGGCGATGGGACGGCCCTCCTGCGGGCGTTTGTGCTCCACAGACTTGAGCAGGCCGCCATTTGCATCAATGACCCGGCCGCGGTGCAGACCCTGCAGTCGGTCGCGCTTGGCGCCCCTACAACACTGAAGATAGGAGGCAAGGGCAGCCGCCTGGACGAGGGGCCCTTGTCGTTGCAGGTCGAGTTGCTTTCCTTGCGTTCAGGCCAGTTCCAGTTGGAGGACAAGCACAGTCACCTCGCCAGCATGTGTGGCGATGCCTTCGACATGGGCCCCTGCGCGGTGGTGCGGCATGAGGGCGTCATCCTCCTCCTCACTTCACACAAGACCCCGCCCTTTGACCTCGGGCAGTGGACATCGCAGGGCATCACCCCAGGGAAGCTGCGGGTCATAGGAGTCAAAGCTGCCGTGGCGCACCGGCGTGCCTATGACGGCATCGCTTCACACATGCTCTGGGTGGACACCCCAGGCCCCTGCCGCAGTGATGTCACCAAGATGCCCTATCAAAAGCTTCGCCCCGGCGTCTTTCCTTTTCCCCAGGCTTAGCCGTTCCCCCTCACTACCATCCATCCATCCATCCTTCATTCATCGCCCTTTGCCATGACCGTCAGCTATCCCAGAGACCCCTCCACGCCCGCATCGCACCTTCCCTTCAGCCCCGTCGTGGTGGCTGGAGGCTTTGTGTTCATCTCCGGCCAGGCGTCGGTGGATGAGACGGGGCAGATTGTCAGCGATACTTTTGAAGGCGAATTCCGCCGTTCCGTGGAGAACGTGCGCAAAGTCCTCGCGGCGGCGGGCTGCACCCTGGCGGATGTTATTCAGACTCGCAACTACGTGCGTGATCCTGCAGATGTCCCGCTCTACAACCAGCTCTACCGCGAGTATTTCACGGAACCTTTCCCCACCCGGACCACCATCACCAACTGCCTTCCTCCAGCCCTCAAGTACGAGATCGAGGCCGTGGCGGTCAGATCCGCTGCGCGGGAGACACAAGACTAGAAGACACAAGACGTAAGACCTGAACTATTGCTGAAAAAAAGGGAGGCGGGACTTTCCTGTCCCGCGGCTCAGCGTAGCGAAGATGCGTATTCGTCCATTTCGAGCGTCTCACTCCGCGACCTTGCGATCCGCATTGATCCCAAACGACAACACCCCCGCCAGGGCGAAGGCAATCGCGCAGGCAACGAACAACTCCTGCTGATCACCATTCTTGTCGAAGGTGGTCAGCAGCCAGCCTGCCGTGCCAGCCTGAATGGCGGCGCCGAAGTTGCCCCACATGTTCGCCCAGCCAAAGATGGGTGCCACATTGCGGCCGCCCACGTCTTGAGCCCACGCCCACACTGCGGGCAGCGCGGAATCCGTAGAGAAGACCATCAAGCCCAGGCACAAAGCGAGCGCCCAGGGGCTTTCCGCCCACAGGCAGGCCAGGCACATGGCGGCGGAAAGGAAGCGCGTGACGGACAGTGGCAGCAATCGCCCCAATCGCAGTCCCAGCTTTCGTGTCAGCCAGTCGGTCAGCAGTCCTCCCAACAGCAGGCCAAACATGCCGATGAAAAGCGTCAGCGTGGAGATGTAGCCGTTCATCTCCTCACTCAAGTGGCGCACATCCCGCAGGTAGGTGGACATGGAGTTGATGACAAAGGCCCAGCCGAAGTTGGTTAACATCTGGTACCCGCACATCATCCACAGACTGCGGTCTCGCAGCACAGCTTTCAGTGGGAAGCGGTAGCCCTTGGTTCCCCGGCCGGAAGCTTGATCTGCAGGAGATGTGTCGCGTCCCTCTCCCAGCAGTGTCCTTTCGGCATCATTGCAGCCAGGGTGCCCATCCGGCGTCTCACGAAAGGTGCGCCAGAAGAACCAGGCGACGACAAGCCCGGCGATACCATAGGCCCAGCCTGCCCATCTCCAACTGCCGAACAACAAGATCACCTTCACCGTGATCAATGGTGCCAGCACGAACCCCAATCTTCCTCCCAGCGAGACAATGCCGCTCGCAAAGCCCCGCCAGTTGAAATGCGCCCAACGGCTCAACAGACTCCCGCTGATGGGGTAGGCCCCGGCCTCCGCCAGACCGCATCCGATTCGAGCGACGAAGAGCATGGCCACGCCATCGGCAAATCCTGACATCGCTGTGAACCCACTCCAGAGCACGATCAAGACCGTCATCAGAGTCCGCTTGCCAAACCGCTCTGCCAGCCATCCTGCCGGCACTTGTGCCAGCGCATAGGCCCAGAAAAAAGCGCTCTTCAGATGGCTCGCCTGATCACTTGTCAGATGGATCTCTTTTTTGAAGGACTCCGAGTCCAGCATCCACGCCAGACACGCCCGGTCGATGTACATCAAGAACGCCGACAGTGTCGTGACAGCAAGAATCCAGTAGCGAACAGGCGTGGGTGAAGTCTTCAATAGGGCATCAGGTTCCAGCAACTACGCTGCCACCTGTGCCTGCTCTTAGCGGAGGAAGATATTTGTACCAGAAGCCGGT
>JBGGMQ010000577.1:0-10086 GCA_041287975.1 Verrucomicrobium sp.
GGGTCGAGCTTCTCGACAATCGGGGTGTCTACATCCTCCGGCAGATCCGACAGAATACGGTTCACGCGGTCCCGCACTTCCTGCGCAGCCACGTCCACCTTCTTGTCCAGGTTGAAGGCCACCAGCACCTGGGAGATGCCTTCCGTTGACACCGAGCGCAGCTCATCGATGCCGCTCACCGTGTTGACGGCTTCTTCAATCTTGTCCGTGATTTCAGTTTCCACTTCCTTGGGAGTGGCACCGTCGAGACGAGTCACGACCGACACGGTGGGAAAGTCCACCTTGGGGAAGCGGTCTACGGGCAGCCGGGTGTAACCCAGCGCCCCGACCACAACGAAGACGAGCACGATCACCGTCGCAAAGACGGGACGTCTAACAGAGATAGCGGCGAGCCACTGCATGGGGAATCCTTTGTGCTGAAGTTGCTACTGCAAAAAATGTTGTTCAGGTGCCTGGACTAGAGCTGCGCGGTCAACTTCACGCGCACGCCATCCGCAGCCTCCGGCCCGGGGGCCACGACCACTTTCTCTCCTTTGGTCACGCCCGTGCGGATCTCCACCAGGTCACCCTTGGTTTCCCCCACCTCCACCAGGCGCTCCATGATCCGGTCCTCGGAAACAACAAACAGCTTCCGCGTCTGCCCGTCCACGCGCAGGGCGTTGAGCGGTACTGCCACTCCCGGCTCCTCCGGCAGGACCATGCGCCCCTCAGCGAACATGCCCGGCTTCAACTGGCCGTCTTCGTTGGGCACCTCGGCCTCTATGATGAGGTCTCGGGCAGACTCCCGCACGGAAGCGCCGATGAACTTTACGGTGCCCACAAAATTCCGACCGTGGTAGGCGGGGACGTTGAACTCCACTTTCTGCCCTTCCTTGATCCGCCCCACGGAGGGCTCGGGAATGTTCAGCTGCAGACGCAGACGGGTCGTCTCCACCAGGCTGGCCACCTCGGAGTTATTTCCCACATACTCACCCAGCTCCGTCAGCCGCTCTGCCACAGTGCCGCCAAAAGGGGCGCGAATGACGACGTCATTCACGGTTTTCTGGGCTTGGTCCCGCCGGGCCAGGGCTGCTGCCAGACTGGCTTCTGCAGAGGCTACGTCCACCTTGCGCTTCTGGAAGTCGGAGTCCGAGATGGCCTTGGTCTTCGCCAGCGGCTCATTGCGCGCCAGTTCACTCTTCTGCCACTCGACCTTGAGCTGCGTCTCAGCCAGGGAGGCCTCTGCTTCTTGCAAGGAAAGTTTCGCATTGCGGTCATCCAGGCGGATGAGCACATCCCCTGTCTTCACCAGCGTGCCGCGCTCAATGGGGGCCTCTACGACCTTGCCCGCCGCATCAGCAGCCACCATGGCCTGCCGGGCACCTTGCAGCTGGCCCGTCACCCGCAGATAGCGTGGCATGGGCTGCTCCACGGCAGCCTGGGTGGCGACCTGTACTGGCGGTGCCTCCGGCGGCGGTGGGGGCGCGGTAGTGGCCTCAGCCTTGCCATGGGAACAGGAGGCAAGGGCCAGCAACGCGCAGCCAGCCAGAGTAGTGATCAAGGGGGATTTCATCAGGATTGGGAAGCAGGGGCTGCAATGCCGGCGTGAAAGATCTCCACACAGGTGTCCACATACTGAGGGCCGTCGAAACCCTCAGCACAGTCGGAGGTAATCTTGAGCATGCCGGAAAGCAGCATGCCGGTGAGGCATTCACAGGCGATGTTGAGGTCCACTCCCTGGCGGATAAGCCCCGCGTTCCGGGCAGCCTCAAGGTTCTGTAAAAAGCGGTTCCGGACCGGGCGCACCGTATCCAGGATGATCTGTCTTGCGTGCTCGGGATGCCGGTGGGCCTCCCCAATCATCGTGCGAATAAAGGCCTCATCACGGGACATCCGGTCATACAGGCCATGGGCAAAGCGCAGGAGATTCTCCCGCAGTCGGCTCGTCCAGAGAGCTTCATCACCCATGTGTTCCTGGGTCATCGTTTCCACGACCTGCTTCATCACTTCACTCAGCAGACCGTCTTTGTTCTGGAAGTGACGGAACAGTGTCACCTCGTTCACTCCCGCCTCCTCAGCGATCACGCGGGTGGTGGCGCGGTAGAGACCGTCACGACAGAAAACTTTCATCGCCGCTTCCAGCAACCGCTCACGGGTGCCGGGGGCCTCGGTTTTTTTTGTGGAAGCTTGTTGCATGCAAGTAATTACTTGCAATGAGTGTAAGCACCCACTTGCATTTGTAAATGGTATTTTTTGTCCCACTCACGATTTCTGCATCGTCATCAAAATGAAAATTCACCCTCTTGCACCCGAATCTCAGCGGCGATCGTAATGCCATTGCCTTCCTTTCACACATCCAAACTCCCCCTCTGCTGCGATGTCCTGGCCCTTTCGTTTCTTGACAACTGTCGAAATCATCAGCAATACTGACGATCATCCTGGCAGACCTTCTGTTCTACCTACCCTCATGAATCTGCGCCCTGCTCCCGTCGCCTTTTCTGTCCTCCTCGCCCTCGGACTCACGTCTTGCTTTGAAAAACCCGAAGCTGCCGGCCCCCAGGCCATGCCTCCCATGCCCGTCACCGTTGAGCATGCGGTGAAGCAAAAGATCACTGAATGGGATGAGTTCACCGGCCGCCTGGACGCTTCCGAGTCCGTGAATCTCTACTCCCAAGTCACCGGGTACTTGAAGAGTGTGCACTTCAAAGACGGTACGGAAGTCAAAAAGGGTGACCTTCTCTTCACCGTGGATCCGCGCCCCTTCCAGGCCACGCTGGACATGACCACTGCCCAGCTTGACCAGGCCAGGGTGAAACTCGAACTCTCCCGCAACGAGTTCGACCGCGCCACCAAGCTCCTCGCAGCCAAGGCCATCTCCGCCGAAGACTTCGACACCCGGGCGAAAGCCGTCCGTGAAGCCGAAGCTGGCCTGAAGGTGGCAGAAGCCACGGTGGAAAAGTCCAAGCTCGATGTGGAGTACACGGAGATCAAAGCCCCCGTGGATGGTCGCATCGGACGTCGTCTCATGGATCCAGGTGGTCTCGTGATCGGCGGCCCTATGGGCGCCTCCATGCTGGCTTCAATCGTGAGTCTCGACCCCATGTACTGCTACATTGATGCCGATGAACTTACCGTCCTGCGCTACCAGCGGCTGAACCGCACCGGTGGCGGCTCTGCTAAAGAAGAGGACCGCATCCCCTGCGAGGTGGCCCTGGCTGACGACGAAGGCTTCCCTCATAAAGGCGTGATCGACTTCGTGGACAACCGCATGGACCCCGGCACTGGCACCATTCAGGTCCGCGTGCTGCTTGCGAACCCCCGTCCTGAACGTGGTCAGCGAGTCCTTCAGCCTGGCTACTTCACCCGGGTACGCGTTCCTGGTCAGGGCGACTACGAAGCACTTACCGTGGATGACAAGGCCGTCGGTTTCGACCAGGCCCAGAAGATCGTGATGATCGTGGACGACAAGAACATCGTCATGCCACGCCCGGTCGAGGTTGGCCCCATGATCAACGGCAGACGCGTCATTCGCAAAGGCCTCACCGAAGCCGACAAGATCGTCTCCCATGGCTTTGTCGCGAAGATTCGCCCTGGCATGCCGGTGGTTCCCATGACTCCTGAAGAGGCCGCGAAGATGCAGGCCCAGGCCAGCCCGCCTCCAGCGGCCGCTGCCCAATAGTCGCACTCGCAGCACTTTTTGCCGCAAGGGGGGACGGCTCCATTCCCCCCGACACTGCCTCTTTCACCCTACGATCACGGACCGTCGTCCGGCGTCGCGTCTCACTCCCAAGACAGAAGACATGAACTTCGCCAAATTCTTCATCGACCGTCCCATCTTCGCGGCGGTGCTTTCCATCCTGATCACCCTAGTGGGAGGGATCTCCCTCTTCACCCTGTCGATCGAGCAGTACCCTGAGGTAGCCCCTCCCACGGTCGTGGTGACCGCCACCTACCCGGGTGCCAACCCCCAAGTGGTGTCAGAAACAGTGGCCAACCCGATTGAGCAGGAAATCAACGGGGTGGAGAACATGCTCTACATGTCCTCCGGCTGTACGGCGGACGGCGTCTGTACGATTACCGTGACGTTCAAGCTCGGCACTGACCTCGACATGGCTCAGGTGCAGGTGCAGAACCGCGTGTCCATCGCCACGGCCAAGCTCCCTGAGGAAGTGCGCCGTCTCGGTGTTACCACCATCAAGCAGTCGCCCAACCTTGCCATGGTGGTGCACTTGCTCTCGCCCGACGATACCTATGACAACCTCTACGTCGGCAACTACGCCTTCCTGAACGTCAAAGACCATCTGGCCCGTCTTCCCGGGGTGGGTTCGGTACAGGTGTTCGGGGCTCGTGACTACGCCATGCGCATCTGGCTCGACCCAGACAAGATTGCCTCCCGCAGCATGTCGGCTTCGGAAGTCGTCGCTGCCATCCGTGAGCAAAACGTTCAGGTGGCCGCAGGGGTGCTAGGAGCCCAGCCCGCCCCCAAAGGCACAGCCTACCAGCTCACGGTCACCACGCAGGGCCGTCTCACAGAGCCCTCCCAGTTCGAGGACATCATCATCAAGCGTGGCGAAAACGGCCAGGTGACGCGAGTCAAAGACGTCGCCCGCGTCGAGCTCGCCGCTCGTGACTACAACCTCGATTCCTACCTCAACGGCAAGCCTGCCGCGGCCTTGGTGCTCTTCCAGCTGCCCGGCTCCAACTCCCTGCACACCCGTCAAGAAGTAGGCAAGAAGATGACGGAGCTGTCCGCCAACTTCCCTCCAGGCCTGAAGTACGACATCGTGTATGACACGACGATCTTCACGCAGAAGTCCATCGATGCCGTGGTGCACACCTTTATCGAAGCTCTGCTCCTCGTGGTGCTGGTGGTGATCGTGTTCCTCCAGACCTGGCGCGCCTCCATCATCCCGTTGCTGGCCGTTCCAGTCTCCATCGTCGGCACGTTCCTGGTGATGAAGCTCTTCGGCTTCTCGTTAAACAACCTCACCCTCTTCGGTCTGGTGCTGGCCATCGGCATCGTGGTGGATGACGCCATCGTGGTGGTGGAGAACGTGGAGCGTAACATGGCCCTCGGCCTGAGTCCGCTCGAAGCTGCCCGAAAGGCCATGGAGGAAGTGAGCGGTCCAGTTATTGCCGTGGCCGTGGTGCTCACCGCCGTGTTCGTCCCCACCGCTTTCATGACTGGCCTTACAGGGCAGTTCTACAAGCAGTTCGCCCTGACGATCGCGGTCTCGACCATCATCTCCGCCTTCAACTCCCTCACCCTCTCCCCCGCCATCAGTGCCATCCTGCTGAAGCCCCACGGAGCGAAGCCAGACTTCTTCCAGCGCCTGCTGAACTTCTTCTTCGGCTGGTTCTTCAAGAGCTTTAACTGGATCTTCGAAAAAATGACGAGCGCCTACTCGGCTGTGGTGCGTCGCACGCTGCGTCTGGCCGTCATTGCCCTCATCCTCTACGGCGGCCTCCTTTACTACACCGTTCACATCTTCAACAAGGTCCCCAACGGCTTTGTCCCCGGGGCTGACAAAGGCTTTATCATTGCCTTCGCCCAGTTGCCGGACGGAGCCTCCCTGGAACGCAGCCGCGAGGTCATCCTGAGAATGGGCGAAATGGCCCGTAGTATTCCTGGCGTGGTGAACAGTGTGGAATTCCCCGGCTTCTCCCTGCTCGCTGGCGGTAACATGCCCAACGCTGGCTCCGTGTTCATCGGCCTGGAGGACTTCGAAAAACGCAAAGACGATCCATCGAAAAGTATCCAATCCATTCTGGGTCAGATGATGGGCAAGTTCGGCACCATTGAGGAAGCTCTGGCCCTTTGCTTCCCCACCCCACCCGTGGACGGCATCGGCTCGGTTGGTGGCTTCAAGCTGCAGATCAAAGACAACCGTTCTCAAGGCAAGGACGCACTCGCCGCAGCGGCGTTCAACATGATGTTCAAGGCCAACACTCTGCCCGGCCTCACCAACGTCTTCACGACCATCCGGCCCAACGTCCCGCAGATCCGCGTGGAAGTGGACCGAGTGAAGGCGAAGAGCATGGGCGTGCAGCTCAATGATGTGTTCGACACTCTGCAGATCTGCCTCAGCTCTCTGTATGTGAACGACTTCAACCGCTTCGGTCGCGTCTACCAGGTCACGGCTCAGGCAGATGCCCAGTACCGCCTCGTCCCTGCGGACATCACCCGGCTGAAGGTGCACAATGACAAGGGCGGCATGGTCCCGCTCGGCACCTTGGTCAAGGTGTCGGAAGTCACTGGTCTCGACCTTGCCACCCGCTTCAACACAGCCGCCAGTGCTGACCTTTCAGGAGCAACCCTGCCCGGGATCTCCTCCGGCCAGGCCATCGCCATGATCGAAAAACTCGCCAAGGAAGAGTTGCCGCCAGGCTTCTCCATCGACTGGACGGAGCTGACGCTGCAGGAGATTCTGGCCGGCAACGCCGCCGTGTACATCTTCCCGCTGTGCGTGGTCTTCGTCTTCCTGGCGCTCGCAGCCCAGTATGAGAGCTGGTCCCTGCCGCTCGCGATCATCCTCATTGTACCCATGTGTATTCTCTCTGCGCTGTTGGGGATCATGTATCTACCGACCATTCTAGCGTCGCTGCAGGGGGGAGCCCCTCACCAACTGGACAACAACATTTTCACCCAGATCGGGCTGGTGGTGCTTGTGGGTCTAGCGTCGAAAAATGCCATCCTCATCGTGGAATTTGCCAGGCAGCTTGAGGATCAGGGTAAGGGGTTGTTCGAAGCGACCGTCGAAGCTGCCCGCCTCCGGCTTCGCCCTATCCTGATGACCAGCCTTGCCTTCATTCTGGGCGTGCTTCCCTTGGTGCTCGCCAAGGGGGCTGGCGCAGAGATGCGCAACGCCCTCGGTACGGCAGTGTTTGCCGGGATGATCGGGGTCACTTTTTTCGGCCTGATTCTCACCCCAGTCTTCTACCTGGTTATTCGTAAGCTCACCGGAAGGAAGAAGAAATCCGTCGAAGTCGCTCACCCTGTGAAGGAAGTGGTCGCCAGTCACTGATTCTTGTGCTTATGGTGGCTACGAATGCAATCGCTCTCAAAAGTCCAGTGGTATGGACTGAGTTTTCTGACCCTGCATACCATCATCATTGTGATGGTCTATGCGGCGGTCCGCACGACTCACGACTGGCAGATCGGCCTTTTTCAGCAGTTTTTTGACTACCCGCTGCTGTCATTTATTAACGACATCTCCAGGCAAATTTTCAAAAAGTTCCCCGCTTTGTATCAATATGACGACGAAATTCAATACTCTGTCGCTGCCATTTTGGGCGGCGTGGCGTATTACTCGCTCGGCGCAGCGATTGGATTCGTAATGACACTCGTCGAACCCAAGACGCAAGAAAGCCTCGACTCCCAAGATCACCTCTCATGAACATCCGCAACCTACCCGCATGGCACCTTTTGTCGGTGGCCCTGCTTTCATCCTGTGCTGTCGGACCCAATCCTAAAACTCCTGAGGTCCCCGTCTCAGGCCAGTTCGACAACAAAAACCAGGGCGGTTATTCCGCCACTCCCACCGTGTCTCAATGGTGGAGGAAGTACAACGACGCCAAGCTGAACGGCCTGGTGGACCGCGCCATCGCGAACAACCTGGACCTGCGCATCGCCGCCGCCCGTGTTGATGAGGCACGCGCCCTGCGCAATGCCGTTCGCTACGATTACTTCCCTACGGTCACCTCCCAGGGCAGCTACACCAACCAGCGCGCCAGCCGGGCCACCAGTGCTCCAGGACAGAGTCGCAGCTCAGAACTCTATGATGCAGGTCTCGACGCCACTTGGGAGCTCGACTTCTGGGGCCGCGTGCGCCGCTCGAACTGTGCCGCCAAGGCCGACGTTCGCGCTGCTGAAGCTGCTGTGGAAGACGCTATGGTGCTCCTGACTGCGGAAGTCGCCCGCACCTACCTTGAGCTGCGCGGTCTGCAAAACCAGCTGGCCGTACGCCGCCGCAACGCGGACAACCAGGCTCAGACCCTGAAGCTCACCGAAAGCCTCCTCCAGGGTGGCCGTGGCACCGAGCTCGACACCTCCCGTGCTCGCGCCCAGCTGAATTCCACTCTTGCTGCGATTCCGCTCATCGAGAGCCTGATCAGCCAGGACATCCACCGCCTGAGCGTTCTCATCGGCACTACGCCGTCCACGCTCAAGCCTGAGCTCAGCAAGCCCCGTCCGATCCCGAACCTGCCTAGCATTGTTCGCATTGGCAACCCTGCCGACCTCCTGCGTCGCCGTCCAGACATCCGTGCCGTGGAATCCGATCTCGAAGCCGCCACCCATCGTGTGGGTGTCGCCACCGCCGATCTCTTCCCCCGCGTCACCTTCAATGGCAGCGCCTCCATCCAGGCTGAGACCCTCAGCGGCCCCGGCTCCGGTGCCTACAACTTCGGCCCCCGCATCTTCTGGTCCGCCTTCGACCTCGGTCGTGTGAAGTCCCAGATTAGCGCCGCCAACGCCCGTGTGGATGCCCAGGCCGCCACCTACTACAAGACCGTTCTTGGTGCCCTTGAGGAGACCGAAAACGCCCTTGTGGAGTTCGGTCGCCAGCGTGCCCGTCGTAACTACCTCAACGAGGCCGCCTCAGCTTCTGAACAGGCCGCCAACCTCGCCCGCGAGCGCTATCAAAACGGTGTGGCTGACTTCCTGACCGTGCTTGATGCCGAGCGCGTGCTTCTCGAAGCCCAGAGCCTCCTGGCCGAAAGCCAGACCGCAACCGCAACCTCCCAAGTGGCCATCTACAAGGCCCTCGGCGGTGGTTGGGAAGGCGGCGGCAAGTCCGGCAAAGGATCAGGCTCCACCACGAGCCCCAAGTGATCCCGCTGCTCTGAGTTGCTAGCCCTCCCTGCTCATTCACTCCCTTTCAAACCCCGGTCTCCGCAAGGTGCCGGGGTTTGTTGTTTTCCTCTTGAGGCTCTGGAGGCAAATTAGGCACCCTCCAACCCCACAAGCTTCAGCAACTGGCGACGAAGTCGCTTTGGAGTGCGCGTGGGAACCACCGCTTTTGCGGATCTTTGGACCCACGCATGGTCTACGAGGGTGAACAGGGCCACGCAAACTACAAACTCGAGAACGCTCCCATTTCCGGTGGCCAGAGCCAGTGATCAAGATTGTTGTGCCTCGCAAATGGGAACTGGAGATTTTGAAAAACTACCCCTGGCTTGGGCAGGTGACGGAGATGAAAACGATGGCAGACGTGGTGCGACCTCGAACTGGGGAGGGTGCGGGCATCATTTGCCTTTGAGGTAAAATTTCTCCAGCTTCACCAATTGGGCGCGAAATTGGTCAAGGTACTCCTGTTTGGCACCGCCGGATTGCACGTAGCGGGCCAGGCTTTCGCGGGCGTCGTACATTTGGTTGACCGGGCAGTCCCCATCGACCAGGGGGGCCCGACCGGAGAGCCGCTTGCCATCGGGAAAGGTGGCGCAGTGGAAGGAGATGCCGCCGCCTTCCAGGATGGGGGTGTTAAGGTCCGGGGCAGTGTGCCGCGTGTTCATGATGATGGCCTGCCACAGCTCCCACATTCTGTGGCCCAGAGCTTTGTCCAGGGTGATGGCAACTCGCTTGGGCTGCACAGGAGATTGGGGATCCGTGCGAGCACGTTCGAGGAAATTCTCCAGCGTGAGCAGTTGGACCTTGAACCCGGTGACGCTGTTATCGGCATCCCCCCGCTGGGCGCAGAGGGAGAGGCAGCTGACCTCGGTGGCGCTGAGGAAGGCGATGCAGACCACGGCTTTGTACTGCGTTTCCGGATCCGCCTCCAGCTCCCTGCCGATGGCCAGCATGGGGTCACGAACGAAGTCGGATTCAAACGGGACCGGGTTTGCCGGCAGGAGGTGATCGGACTGGGCGCTAACCCGGAACAGGCCACCGACCAGAAACAGGGCGATGAGCATGAGGGCGCTGCCGGTGGAAAGCAAACGGGGGGAGGGGTTCATAAGCAGTGAGGTAGAGACCTGCATAGCGGTGCCACAAAACGCGAGTCTGCCCTAATGCGGGGGAGTTGACCACTGAATAACCCGGCAGGATGCCGAGGGCACCTTGGGGTTAAGACGGCTGACGCCAGCGATTCTGCCGCATCTTTCTCCTTC
>JBGGMQ010000578.1:0-4407 GCA_041287975.1 Verrucomicrobium sp.
AACCTCGGCAGCATCGACTCGGGGGCAGAGTTGCGCACACTTGTTTCGCGATGGGATGGCGGCAAAGACAGGCCGGAATCCTTCGGCTGGAGCCTTGACGTGACTGGCGAAAAATCGCGCTACAAGCCGCGCCACCTTCTCATGCAGATCGTGGGTCACGATGAGAACTCGAACATCGGCTATCAGGTGGTGGCATCGAACCTCTACATTGAGACCGGCCGGCGCTATCACCTGGTGGCGCGGGTTTCCGGGCCTCGCCGTCAGGTCACCTTCACCGTGCGGGATCTCGAGACACCTGGGGCTGCGGCGCGGTCATCCGTGGTGCCTCTGGACGGTCTTTCAAAGATCAGCCAGGGGGCATCGCCGATTGTTCTTGGTGGCTTGAGCAAACGCACGCCGACACGCCAGTGGGACGGCCAGATCGAGGCCTTGCGCATCGTGGAAGGTTATCTTCATGACGAGGCGCTCAATGCAGATGCCAGGAACTGGAAAGATGGAGTCGTCGTCTGGCGTGCAGCGGATCCGCTGGGTCCCCCCTTCGCCTGGAGCGGTGCGGACACCAAGTCCGCTCATGAGAACGATCCCTTCCGCCAGGCCATGAATGATCTCTGCCTCGCTTTGCTGAACACAAACGAGTTCTTCTACCTTCATTGAGTTTAGCCCTCGAACCCTCCACTCCACACCGTCATGTCCTGCCATCGCTATGATCAACCCGCTTCGCGCCGCGACTTCCTGCAAACGGCCGGGGGCGGCTTCGGTGCCGTCGCGCTTGCCGCATTGATGGGCGGCCAGGCTCAGGCCACGTCTGGCCGTCTACCGCATCGTACAGCGAGGGCGAAGAGCGTCATCTTCCTCTTCATGGAAGGCGGGCCCAGCCACCTGGACACCTTTGACTACAAGCCGCTGCTGAACCAGCTGGCGGGTCAAGCGCTGCCTGCGAGCTTCGGCACGCCACTCACGGCGGCGGGAGAAGGCAAATCACCGCTGCTTGAGAGCAAACGCGCATGGAAGCAGCATGGACAAAGCGGGCTGTGGGTCTCCGACTGGTTCAGCCATGTGGGCAAACATGCGGATGACCTTGCGGTGATTCATTCCTGCACCTCCAGCGGCATCAACCACGCTGGCGGTGTCTGCTCGATGAACACCGGCTCCATCTTTGGAGGTCGTCCATCGCTAGGCGCCTGGGCTTCTTATGGACTGGGCACTGAAAATCAGAATCTGCCTTCCTTCGTCGTCATCAAGGACAGCGAGGCCACCGTCGTAAACGGCGTGCGCAACTGGGGCAGCGGCTTCATGCCGGCGGTCTATCATGGGGTGGAGTTCAACTCCGACGGTTCGCCGATCCGATACCTCGAAAATCCGAAAGGGGTCGATCGTCAACGCCAGCGTGACAGGCTTGATTTCCTTGGTGGTCTCAACCGCGATTTCAACGCCAGCCGGGCCAGCAACACGGAACTGGATGCCCGCATCAAGAGTTTTGAGCTCGCCTATCAGATGCAGGCGGAAGCGCCCGACGCGGTCGATCTGAGCAAAGAAACTGCCGCCACGAAGAAGCTCTACGGCATGGACAACAAGACGACTGCCACCTTTGGCCGCAACTGCATTCTCGCACGTCGCCTGGTTGAAAACGGCGTGCGATTCGTGCAGCTCTACAGCGGTGCTGGCAGCAAGTGGGACAGTCACAAGGAGATCGAAAAGAATCACGCGCAGCTCAGTCATTCTGTGGACCAACCCATCGCCGGACTTCTCGCCGATCTGAAGTCCCGGGGCATGCTGGAAGAGACCCTGGTCATATGGGGCGGTGAATTCGGTCGCACACCGATGAGCGAACAAGGCGATGGCCGTGATCACAATCCCACCGGCTTCACCATGTTGATGGCAGGCGGCGGAGTAAAGGCGGGGCAAACCTACGGTGCCACAGACGACCTTGGCCTGCATGCCGTGAAAGACCGCCTTCATGTTCACGACATTCACGCCACGGTTCTCCACCTGATGGGCATCGACCACACTCAGCTGATCTACCATCACAAAGGACGGCCCGAGCGCATCGACCAGAACGAAGGACATCCGTTTACACGCCTGCTTGGGACTGACCTCGCCTAGCCTGCGGCCGCTTTCACCTCTCATACCCATTTTACGATCCCACTGCCTATGAACACCAGTACTCTGCGCCAAAGTCTCCCGCAATTCGGCACCTGGCTGCAAACCGGGTCATCCGTCGTCGCCGAACTTGCGGATGCGAGCGGCTTCGACTGGTTGCTTATTGACCTTGAACACGGCTGTGGCGTTGACGCGACGGTGCTGCCGCAGCTCCAAGCCATCCGGCGTGCCGCAGGCATCGTCCGTGTGGGATCGCCGCGTTCCGATCTCATCATGCGGGCACTCGACTGGGGTGCTGCTGGCATCATGGTCCCGATGGTCTCCACGGCGGAGACAGCAGAAGCGTGCGTGCGTGCGATGCAGTATCCCCCACGCGGGGACCGCGGCCTCGCCAGAATGGTGAGAGCCTATCAATACGGACTCGAAAGCGAGGCGCCGTCTCCCGTTTTTTTTGCCCAGATTGAGACCATTGAGGCCGTGGAAAACGCGCGTGCCATCGCCGCTGTCGATGGGGTGGATGTGCTCTTCGTTGGTCCTATGGACTTGCAGCTCAATCTCCGCTCCTATCCTCAGCAAGCTACTCGCGACTACGCAGCCTGCTTGCGTGAGGTGGCCGAGGCTGCCGAGTCCGCAGGCAAAGTTTGTGGATTGCTCATGCGCCAGTCTGACGATGCGGCTGCGATGCAGGCGCTCGGCTTTACCCATCTCGCGTTCGAGACAGATATCACGTTCTTGCGCGAGAGTTATCGCCATCTCCTGCACTCCTTGCGGGGCGAAGCTCGCAACGGAACGGGTTTGAACGGATCGTCAAATGGTCACCTGCAGCATCTCCAGCGCGCCATGCCAGTGGAGGTGAACGGGAGTGAATCCAATGGGGGTCAGGGTTGACGGCGTGGGTCGTTTTTGATGCTTGTGCTGATCCAATTAACCATTCACTCGCTTAAAATATTTTATGAGATCCTCGCTTCCATTCTCAAATACGCTCATGCCGGACAGATCACTCTTCTTGGGTGCACTTCTCCTTGCCTTAGCCAGTTTTGCAGGCAACGCCGAAGCCGTGACGCTCGCCGTGAGCGGCGGATACGACGAGAACGCTTTTGCGACAAATAGCGTGGACAGCCAGGCTCCAGGCAATGCGCTGAGTTCTGCCAGTTTCGGCACCGCTGTAAGTTCGGCATTCACTTCCGGCATGGGGGGCGTCATCAACTTTGACCGTCCCAACGGCAACAACAACGACGACGACAACAACCCCGCCACCGAGACGATGATCATCAGCTACGGGAGTGGCAAGAGCTTTAACATCAAGAGCAGCGCGGCCTACGACATCCATAACTTTTCGAGTCTCAAGGCCATTTCCGGGTACGACAACTCACTCGACGTGCCCGGCGGAAACACCCCGGATCTAACCCACAAAGGCATAGCCCTTACCAGTGCCTCCGTATACACATGGACGCTCGATTTTGGTGCGATCACGGGCGGCATCCCTGGCGAGGCGATCACCACTGCAGGTTTCACCCTGCTGTCCCGCGACCTTATCCAGCAAGATGTCACCATTGACTGGTTCCTCAATGGTTCTTCCATCTCCTCTGCGGCACAAACCGATAACATCAAAATCGGCCAAATCGTAGATGACACCTTCTTTTCCTACTCCGCCCCCACTAACAGCTACATCAGCGGCGTCAAAATCACATTCGGCGGGACCACCGGAGACCTTCGTTTGGGCATTGATGATCTCGGCTTCATCACCTCCGCCGTTCCCGAGCCGTCCCGGGTTCTCCTCCTCAGCCTCGCGCTGACGGGCTGCGTCCTGCGCCGCCGGCGTTAGGTATAGCCCTCCTCATCACTGGAGCTCCGCCATGCAAAGAAGGCCGCACCACGGTGGCGATGACGGGTGCCGTTTTCGAGTCCCACCGTCAGAACGGGGCCCGGGTATCTTTAAAAAAAAAAAAAAACGCACTCCCCTCCCCCGTCTTCAGCAGCCTGTTGAAAAACGCCCGCCACGGCTGCTTCCTGTTTCCTAAACCTGCCTTCACCATGACTTCGTTTCCTCTCCCAAGGCGCCTTTGCGCCACGCGTTCCCGGTCAGGTTTCACCCTGGTGGAAATCCTGGTGGTGATGGCGGTCATGCTGGTGATCATGGCCATGTCCTTCACGGGACTGGGCGGGACGTTACGTGGCCTGGCGCTGACGGCCGCGGGTAACAAACTGACGCAACTGTGCGATGCAGCACGTCAGCGCGCCATGAGTGCGAATGTCCTGACGGCAGTCGTGGCGCTGACCCATCTGGACGCACCAGAGGATGGACGG
>JBGGMQ010000579.1:0-3341 GCA_041287975.1 Verrucomicrobium sp.
CGGCCTACATCCTTGGGTTTGCCTACGAGAACACGGGTGCGGGCATCACTGTGGGAGCTGTCCCAGAGCCTTCCCGCGCGTTGTTGTTCATCGCAGGAGTCGTGGGCATTTTCTATCGCAGGCGCAGATGAGAATGAACGCTAAACCTCAAAGATCTTGTCCAGTTCGATAACGTGATTCCCGGAGGCGAATACCTTGGGAGCTTTGGCCAGCCTTTCCGCAAGCGTTGAGGTGGGCAGTGGCCGGAATTTCCGGATCATGCCGAGGCTGTTCAACAGACTCAAGACTCGCGCGATGATGCGCTCACTTGAGCGGTCTGTGTCCTTCCGGAGTAGGAAGCCTGGTCTGAAAATTAGGCAGGCATTGAACTCGAGATTCATGATGGCGTCGTCAAGCGTGCCCTTCAGTTTCGAGTAGAACACCTTGCTTGCCGTGGAAGCGCCATAGGCGGACACCACCACGGCTTGGGACACGCCATTTCTTCTGGCGATGCTGGCAAACGTCAGAGGGATGTCATGGTCAATATGCCATTGCCTCGCCTTGGAGCCTGCGACCTTCAGGGTGGTCCCGAGGCATGAAAACCAGACATCTCCTTTGATGGAGTCCGATACCTCCTCAAGCTTGTCGAAGTCGGTGACGATCTCCGAGTACTTCGGGTGGGCCAGTCCAGAGGGGCGGCGCACGAAAGCCACCACTTCGGTGTAGTCCGGATCCTGCAACAGCACGTTTACAAGATCCTTCCCTGTGGCCCCGGTAGCTCCGATGATCAACGCTTTCATCTGGTGGTTGTTGGGTTTGATTTATAAGCCGAGTCGAGGCGATTTGTGCTGCGATCTTGATAAAACGTCCGCGACCGATCGAGGCTACACCAGAAAGGGCGCATGACCTGGAGGAAGATGAAAGGCGATTGTTCTACCAGGGTGGTTCGAGGCATGAATCACGCGAAATGGTAGCGGGAAAGCCAGTGGGCATAAGAGGGAGGCAGCAGGGATGCAGGGTTGGGCAGGCCCAGTTCACGAGCAGCGGCGAAGGGCCAGTGGGGATTGGCCAGCATGGGGCGCCCGATCATGACGAGGTCAGCGGCTTCTTCCTGCAGCATCTCTTCAGCGAGCGCTGGCGTGTTGATGTTCCAACTGGTGGCACCTGCCAGGACCGCTTCACTCAAAATACGTTTGGATATCTGGCGCAACTGCCCAGGGCCCCAGGGGACCTTGGCGGTGGGGGTGGAGAATCCCATGCTCACATCAAGGAAGTCCAGGCCGAGTTCTTTGAAACGTTTCGCCAGGGCAATAGACTCCGAGAGAGTTTCCTCGTCGAAATTGTCGAACTCGATCGCGCCGAACCGTGCGGCCAGAGGCAGGTGCTCGGGCCAGACGGCGCGTACAGCTTCGAGCGTCTCCAGCATGAAACGGGCACGGTTTTCGGCGCTGCCACCATATTCATCAGTACGGTGGTTCGACCAACGGGAGAGGAAGTTCTGCGCCAGATAGCCGTGAGCGAAGTGCAGCATGAGGAACTCAAACCCAATGTCGCGTGCTCGTTTGGCGGCGGCCACAAAATCCTCCCGCACTCGGACGATGTCTGCCTTTATCATCTCGTGCGGCACTTGGGAAAGACCTTCGCCATAGGGCACCGCGCTGGGGGCGATGGTTTCCCAGCCACGAGGATCGCCCTGTGAGATGTGATCGTCGCCTTCCCAAGGCAGATTGGCCGAGGCCTTGCGCCCGGCGTGTCCGATCTGGATTCCCGGCACCGCGCCGCCGGACTTGGTGCCCTCTACGAGAGGCTTCAGCGCTGTTGCGTGCGCATCACTCCAGAGGCCAAGGCACGCTGGGGTGATTCTTCCTTCCGGGCTGACCGCAGTCGCTTCGACGACAACCAGCCCTGCGCCGCCACGGGCGCGAGTGTTGTAGTGGGTGGGATGCCAGTCCGTGGGAAGCCCATCGACTGCCTGATACTGGCACATGGGAGAAACGGCGATGCGGTTGCGCAACGTGATTCCTTTGAGAGAAAGCGGAGTGAAGAGTTTGGGTGTCATGTTGTCTTTTGTGTTGAGATTGAGCCGAAGATTTTTGGGGTGATCAATGAGCTGTGAGCCATTCCTTCACGGCCACGGAGAAATCTGCCACGTCGATGGGATGCCGGCTGGTGATGAGATTCCCATCCTCGACCACCGCCTGCTCTAGCACCTGGCCACCCGCGTTGGTGAGATCGCTCTGGATGTTCCAGAAGCCGGTCAGCTTTCTCTCTTTGAGGATTTCAGCCGAAGCGAGCACGAGCGGTCCATGACAGATGGCGGCGATGAGCTTGCCCGACTTGTTGAAATCCTGGAGGAATCGAATCACATCCTTGTCGTAGCGCAGGTTGTCGGGATTCCATGCGCCGCCAGGAATGAACACCGCATCGTACTCGGCCACCTTGATCTCATTTGCGCGGCGATCCACTTTGATCCAGCCCACTGGATTGAGATACTGGATGGCCATGATGTGATCCTTCGCCATTTCAGGCGTACTGAGTCCATACTGCGCGGGAAACGGGGTGAACTTGGGAGCGACAATGTCGACCTGTGCGCCCAGGGCTCTGAAATACCACACGGGCCCCGTCAGTTCGATCTCCTCGAAGCCGTCGGCGGCCAGCACGGCGATGCGCTTGCCCTTCAGCACCGTGGCGTCTTTCACTGGAGTGAAGAAGAAGGCTTTCAGTGCCTCGTTCCCTGGCGCGTTGAGCAACTGGAACACAGGCATGGAAGACACGGCCGGTTTCGTGGACAGCTGGTTGAGAACTTCCAGTTCATGGGTGCTGTTGCCCTGAGCGTTTGCATTGAGTGCGGTGAGCATGCTGAGTGCGCTGGCGACGAAGATGGACTGCATGGCTTTCATGGCGTTGTTTGATGGATTCGTTGTTTGGATGAACCGTTCTTGATTCATCACGCCGACAGACTGCCATCCTATTGGTTATCTTGGAAATTGAATGATTGGATTGCGGTTATGCGATTTATAGATGACTGTTTCGCCATGGAACTGCGCCATCTCCGCACTTTTCGGGTCGTCGCCGAAGAACTGAATTTCAGCCGTGCCGCGACCAAACTCCACGTCGCCCAATCAGCGCTCAGTCGTACCATCGCAGATCTGGAGGCCGAAATGGAGGTCCGGCTCCTGGACCGGAACACCCATGGGGTAGCGTTAACTGAGGCCGGAATGCTCTTCCTCGAACGGGTCCGACAAATTCTCGAGGACACACAGGAGGCCGTGAAGGAGGCGAAACGGCGATCCCGTGGCGAGACAGGGACGCTGCGCATCGGATTCATCGGCACTTTAAGCCAGTCGTTGCTGCCCCGCTTA
>JBGGMQ010000580.1:0-7692 GCA_041287975.1 Verrucomicrobium sp.
CGTGTGGTAGGAGGCGGAAAGATTGAACATGTCCACCCCAGCGGCAGCGAACGCTGCCACATCAATGCCAAGTGCATCATGGGCTGCCAGTTGGGACGGGATGCGGACGCTCAACCAGCGCCGCCGGCCTGGCCGGGCATGGTCATCCAGAGCACGACGAACGCGGGTCACAAACTCTGCCATGATGCCGGAGCGCTGCGCTCGAGTGGTTTCCTGAAATCGGAAATAAGCAGCGGCACGGTAGAAGTCGAGCTCGATGCCATCCAGATCATAGTTGCGGCAGAGTTCCTCGATGAGGCGGAACTTGAATTCGCGCACTTCCGGCAGAGCCCAGTTGTGCACGTAGCGCCCCCAGCTCATCTGGGTTGCCCGCGGTTGCCCGCCGAGACGATACTCGGGATGATCCGTGTAGAATTGCGGCACGGATGCCACGTGACTGTTGCCAGGGGTATCGGCGCTTTCCTTGTGATGCACATCGTTCATCCGGAAGCTGGCGAGGCAGGCAGCGCCCTTTTCATGACAGCGGTCCACGGTAAGCTTGAGAAAGTCTCCCCCTTGCAGCACGTAGTTGGTGAAGCTGGTGGAGGCCTTGGGAAGGTTGAACCGCTGCTTGAACCACTCGCAGTGCTGCGCCAGGGGCAGGACCTGGCTGGGCCACCATGGCACCCACCCCAAGCCGGGGGCGATCAAAAAGGCATCGGCCCCGGCATCCAGCGCCTCGTCCACTGCGGAAACAAACATCGACTCGCGCAATGGTTCACGAGTTGGCCGCCAGGCACTGGTGCAACTGAGGATGTGCGTGGTATCGCTGTTGTAGAGAAGGCGGAAGGGAGACTTGGTGGAAGGCGCATCCGTCGCATCTACAGACTTTGCCAACAGTGGTGCGCCCCCCGCCGCCGTGAGCAGGCGGTGAAACTTACGACGCGTGATGGCGGGTGCGGACGACATTGTCGGATAGAAGGGAGTATGCGTGCGACCGCAAATTTCCTCCATGTAAGAATTTTGTGTTGCCGATTCCGTTGCAGGAGCAAGGGTTTAAGCCTGTTCTGGATTTCTACCATGACTCCTCCGCCATAATAAGGGAATTCTGGCCTTCGCCCAACGTATTGACCCTGTGACCAACGCAGGGTTCCGCCCTCTGTCATGCGTAACGTTTCGTTTCAAAATACGTGAACTCACTCAATCGCGAACAAATCGAAGTGCTCCGTCAGCAGTATCTGGCGCAACGCTCCTCCTGCCTGGAGGGTTTGGCTTTGCTGAACCAAATGGCTGCGGCCACACCGCTGGCTCCTCAAGCGGAAGCCAATTGCCGTCGCCTGGAGAACAAGATCCAGGAGTATGAAGCCGCTCTGGCCGCCATCAAGCACAAGAGTCACGGCGAGCATGTAACGGCTGGAAAGATGCCCTCTTTCGCCACGCTCATGCTCAGTCCCCTGCTGGCGCTCTGTTTTCAGTATGATCTGAGCGAGACAGAGAAGGTTTCCCCACCCACCAGACAAAACCGCACGACGATCACAGCACAAGCTTGAGCAAGCGCCCAACGTTCCGGGTCAGATGAGACGGCGGGAATTTCGAAGTCCGTCCGCCGTCACCACGCTGGAGCGTGAAGCGACCAGGAAATCAAGGTAGTTCTGCCACTGCGCCGGTCTGAGTGCAGCGATGCCTGCCGATGGCAGGGTGAATGCGCAATCCGCAATCTCCCAGCCAAACTCAGAGTGCCGGTTGCGATAGGCCAGGCGGTGGATCCATGCCCCGTGCTCGTCTTTCCGCCACACGGCAGGATCGTTTCCCGCCACTTTGCGAGCCGTCTCCCACACCCGTTCCACAATCTCGCGGTCATAGCCCCGCTCAGGTCCCGTGGTGGATTGGTCTTCGTCGAGGAGAAACACAGGCGGCAAAATTCAAGGTTCTAATTCCACACAAGGTTCGGCCATCATCACTGCAGCGGTCTTGATGATATAAGACCGCTGCAAGAGGAAACTACTCAAACTTAGGCGAGATTCCAGAACTTCTCCCAGTCAGGAGGGGTTTCAGGAGTCTCGATGCCGTGCTCGATGCGGCCTTCATTCTCGGGGAGGAACACCGTGCTGGTCCCATACACCATGATGAGGTCCTGCGAGCTGGCACTGCGAATGGCATGTGCCACACCCGCAGGGATCACGACACCCACATTGCTCTCACCGCGCAGGTCGTCCCCTTCGATGATGAAGCGCATCTTTTTCCGCGGCATGCCCGCGCGTTCATCAATGAGAAACATCTCACAGATTCCCTGGATGAAGAACATGACGTCCCACTGCTCTTCCGCATAGGGCCGGAGTGCGTAATTGGTTGGCTCCTCCACAAACAGACGCTGGAACCAGGCCTCGGGTGTGGTGTCGGCGGGGATGCTCGGGGGGTGAATGTGGAATCCCTTGCTGGTGCCGGAGTACATCTTCGCGGTGGCCCACTGTTTGGGCCAGAGGCCGATTTTGCCGAGTAGTGCCTCCCCCTCCCGAGCGAACTCGGAGAAGTAACCGCGGTAACGCTGGTGGAAAACGCGACGATGGAAAACTTCGACACCAGGAATGCCAACCTCCGCAGGGATGCCTCCTGCAAGCTCCTTCGCATCCACACGACCCGTCTGCTGCAGGCGCTCGCCTAGAGAGCCACCCGAGTAGTCACGGGTCTGAAGAGCTGCACGAGCCACACTGCTGAGGCCACGCCAAAGGTCGGGAGTAGAGTCTGCCATAGGAGAAATAAATAAGAATCGGAACTACTGGAAAAGTGGGATGCAAGATGAAGCGGCCATGATGAGGGGCGGGCGGCATTTGGCAACTGTCTTTGTCACTTCCCATAGGCGCAAAGCTTCATTTCACTTGTCGCAATGAATCGCACTGGCACTTTGCAGCGGTCGCTCCCCCCTGCCGCCGCGTCATCAACCCTACCCAACTCATCCCGTCACCGTCACTGCCATGAAATTCCTTGGAACCTTGATCCTCACCGTCCTGATGGGCGCTGCTGTCCCGGCCTTTTCACAGGACCCGAAAGCTGAAAACCCTGTGATGCACAGCTTTGGCGCCATCGGTGCCCAGGCCGTGTTCTGCAACTACATGGCCATCGCCGAACTGGCGGACCTGTACGGCAAGAAGGCCTATGACAAAGAGAAGGTGGTGCAACTGGCCAACATGTACGTCGGCCTCACCGGTGCGGCCAAAGAGAGCCTCACCGACCTGATTGACAGCGGCAAGCTCAACTCCGGCGACGACGCAGCCGTGAAAGAAATGATCATCATCAATGACATGCTCATCAGCACCGCCAAGAGCATCGCAGGCTACGCCGAGAGCCCTACTGCCGAAAACGAAGCCTCCTATGACAAGAACCGCCAGAAGGCCTGGAAGGCCATCACGAAGTTCTTGGGCATCGAATAACTCTTTATCCCTCCCCCTTTTGTGGAGGATGACAAAAAAGGCAGGCTTCATTCGAAGCCTGCCTTTTTCTTTGGTGCCGTTGGGAGGAGAAGCCGTCGGCCCGGGAAGAGCTACTCTTTGGCAGTGCGGTTGTACCCTGTGAACTCAATGCCGCCCTGCTCATTGCGGGCGAAGGAGAAGGTCTCACGCACGAGGGCGTTCTCATACTGGGCATCCGCCTGCAGGGTGAAAGTCATGATGCCTTCTTTGACGCCGAAGTCGTTGCGCTTCCGATCCGGCGTGTATTTCTTCACCTTGCCAAACACCTGGTTGGACTTTTCCAGCTTCTTCACGAAGTCCGCACGGAGGGTGGCATTGGTAAAGGTGTAGTCGCTCATCAAAGCCACGGCTTCGGTGACCTTGCCAGCCTCCAGCAGTGTGATGAACTTCTGCGCGAGGGTGCCGCACTTCTCCAAATCCCCAGCGATGGCCTTGGCAAGATCCGCATCACTCATTGCTGCCTTGGGTGCGGGGGCAGGAACAGGTGTGGCAGCCTGGCTGACGCCGATGCCGGCAGTGGCAGCGAGCAGACGCTCGGCCTCGCCTCCCAGAGCTTCAATTTCAGCCAGCCACTCGTCGTAGTTCTTGTCCTGCTCTGCCTTGAACTTCTTCTGGGTTTCAAAAGGGGGCTTGTTGCGAAGGACAAACTGGGCGCTGGCAACGCCAGAAGCCGTTTTACGGTAGTTCCAGAGATTGAACTCCACGTCATTGTCCTTCACGAGAATGAAGAACATGGTGGCTGACGCGGCCTCCATTTTCACTTCCTTCACAAAACTATTGGGATGTTGTTTCTGCACCTGCTCGAGGGTGGCCTTGGCTAGCGTGGCAGCATCCGCACCTTTCACATTCTGCATGCGCAGGCCGACGAGTTTGCGGTAGCCGTTCCAGTCTTCGCCCGCCTGCAGGTACTCGCGCAGCTCACTGGTGGACTGGCCCGGAGCGCTCTTGTTCTCCTTGAGCTCATAGACATCACCACCAAAATTCACGGTCTTGCCATCGGAGGCTGCTACACCGCCTGTAGAGGGCCCCGACTTGGGCGCACCGGCGTCGCCAGCCAATGACCAAACTTCCTTGCCCGGGGTGGTGGTCTGGGTGGTGCCCCAGATGCCGTTGACGTCATCACCTTTCGGCTGATAGGCAGCTACGCCGAACAGTCCTTTCGTATTGCCAGAAGCGGCGACGAGCACATCCCCCATGCGGACGCCGATGCCCTCATAGTGTCCCACCTGAAGATCCCACGTGACCTTGTACATGCCGCCTTTGCCCGGGGTGAAGGTGACGGTGCCGGGGGTGCCATCCGCAAAGGTGCAGGCACCTTTAAAGTCGCCCCCCTTCAGCGTGTAGGTGTCGGATTCAGCAGGCTTGGCAGCTGTGGTCCAGACTGCCTGAATCGTTTTACCCTTCAGCTCGTACACCGCCAGGGCGTAAAGGGACTCCCCTCCGTAGCCAGCGCCAATGGCGGAGTCCGTACGGATGGCCACGCCCTCCGTGACTTCTTTGTTCGTGCCAGTCACCCAGCGGATTTTGCCCGTGGATTTGCCCAGCTTTGTCACCGTCACCTCCCCAGTGTAGCCAGCCTGGCCACCGGGATTCTCTCCTTTCACATCGAACTTCATTTCTTCATCCGCAGCGAGGGCGGAAATGATGCCGGCCAGACAAAAGGCCAGCCCGAGGGTGAAGGAGCGCAGCTTCGGGAGCATGGGCGCTACTATCAGACCGTCTACTGGCTGCGGTCAATTAAAGTTTCCTCCATCCAACGTATCGGCAATTCCTTCATTCCCACGGGGCAAAACAACTGGTAAATCCATGCGCTGATCCACGTTTTCTCAATTCATGAAATACACGCACCCCTTCCTTTTTGCCGCCCTTGCCGCGGCCCTGCCTTGCGGTCTGCTGCCAGCAGCCCAGGACAATCTCGTCTACGTCGGCACCTACACGGGTGCGAAAAATGCCCGGGTGGAGAGCAAAGGCATCTATGCCTTCGGCTTTGATTCTTCCACCGGGAAGCTCGAATCGCTGGGTCTTGCAGGCGAGGTGAAAAGCCCCAGCTTCCTCGCGATCGCACCCTCCAAAAAATTCCTCTACAGTGTGTCAGAGGCTCCCACGAACGCCGAGCCAGGCAAGCCCCCGACCGGCGGCGTGAGCAGTTTCGCGATCGATCAGAAAACGGGCAAACTCACCCTGCTGAACAAACAGTCCAGCGAAGGCAGCGGGCCCTGTCACGTGAGTGTGGACCACACCGGCAAGGTGGCACTGGTCGCCAACTATGGCAGCGGCCATGTGGCAGCCCTGCCCATCCAGACAGACGGTTCCCTCGGTAAGAGCGCTTCCGTGTACAAGCATGAGCCCGCCTCCAAGGTGAATGCGAAGCGGCAGGAGGGACCTCACGCCCACTCCATCAATGTCGACGCCTCCAACAAGTTCGCCTTCGCGGCGGACCTCGGGTGCGACAAAATTTTCATCTACAAACTGGATCCAGCTACAGGGACGATCACGCCCAATGAGCCAGCCTTCGGCGTCACCCCTCCCGGGGGCGGACCACGCCACCTCGCCCTTCACCCGAATGGCAAGTATGCCTATGTCTGCAACGAGATGACCTGTGCTGTGACGGCACTGAGCTATGATGCCGCCAAGGGTTCGCTCACGGAAATCGCCACCGTGTCCACGCTCCCGGCAGGCGTGGCTGTGGATCCCAAGTTCTCCACCGCAGAAACTCAAGTGCACCCGAGCGGCAAATTCGCCTATGTCTCGAATCGCGGCCACGACACCATCGCGGTGTACAGTGTGGATGAAGCCACAGGCAAACTGACACTGGTGGAAAATGCGCCAGCCTTGGTGCAAGTGCCACGCAACTTCGGGATCGACCCCTCGGGCAAATGGATGATCACAGCTGGACAAAATTCCAGCAGCCTTGCGGTGTTCGCGATCGATCAACAGACAGGTAAACTCAAGCCGACCGGTCAGATCGTGGACGTGGGCTCACCGGTCTGCATCAAATTCCTCCCGCTTAATTGAGTCATTGGCATGCATCTTTTGTCGAAGGGAGCCATGCGCGCCGCTTCCCTCCCTTTCACCCGGTGGATTCTCTGTACCGCCGTGGCCGTTCTGGCCACGGCTGGCCATGCTGAGCCCGCTCCCGCTCCACAAGGACCTCAGCCTCCAGACCTGCTAACTCCGATTTACAGCAGGACTCTCAAGGTCTCCATTGATGTCAGCGCAGCTCCCGAGTGCCAGGCCTGGGCAGAACGCGCGCGCGCCATGGTGGAACTCTGGCACCCCATTGTTTCCGCCTACCTTGATGCCCCTTTGCGTCCCCAGTCAGGTGAGATCAAGCTGGTCTTCAAAGACATGCCGGGGGTGGCGCACAGTTCCGGCCAGGGGATCACAATTGCCTCAGGTTGGGTGAAATCACATCCTGACGATATCGGTATGGTGCTCCATGAACTGGTGCATGTGATTCAAAACTATCCTCCTCACAAGAGCGTGTGGTTGATGGAGGGGATTGCAGACTACGTCCGCTTCTGGATGGCCGAGCCCTCTGGCCAGCCCAAAGGGTTCAACCGGGCCAAGGACAACTACCGGCAGGGCTACCGCACCACCGGCGCCTTCCTGGCCTGGATCGAGCAAAAATATGAGGTGTCCATCATCCGCGATGCCAACCGGGCGCTGCGCAAAGGCAATTACGCAGACAAGCTGTTCGAAGAGAAGACCGGGAAAAATCTGGATGCGCTCTGGGAAGAGTTTATGAACAGCCTCACACCCAAGCAAGGTTGAGGAGTGCGGGTCGGTTACCTAAACTGTTCAGCCACCAAGGGAACAGGCGGACAAGCGCTGTAAAAACGTCGAGTCTTCTACCACGACTAACCGCTCCGTTATCTGACCGAGTGGGACACTCAGACTACGATCATGCCGCGCTCTTGTCGACGCGCTTGCGCACGAGCGGCGGACGGTCGCCTTTGACGACAGCCTCCGTGAGGGTCACGGCGCGCACGTCGCGGCGGCTGGGGATGTCATACATGACGTCCAGCATGATACGCTCCAGGATGCTGCGAAGACCACGGGCACCCGTGCCACGCTTGAGCGCTTCGCCAGCCATGGCGATGAGAGCATCGCGATTGACCTGAAGGTCGACTCCATCCATGCCAAGCAGCTTGGAGTACTGCTTGATCAGGGCGTTTTTCGGCTCGGTAAGCACGCGGACGAGCTCTTCCTCGGTAAGCTGCTCCATGGCCAACCCCACAGGGAG
>JBGGMQ010000581.1:0-5912 GCA_041287975.1 Verrucomicrobium sp.
CCGAGTACCCGGCCCACGTCACGCACCACACTTTTGGCACCCATGGTGCCGAAGGTGATGATGTGGCTCACCGAACGCTCCCCGTAGTGCTGCCGCACATACTCGATCACCTCGGGACGACGGGTCTGGCAGAAGTCGATGTCGACGTCGGGAGGCGACACACGTTCCGGGTTCAGGAAACGTTCAAAGATCAAGCCGAACCGGATGGGGCAGAGATCGGTGATGCCCAGAGAATAGGCGACCAGGGAACCGGCGGCAGAACCACGGCCCGGACCCACAGGAATGCCGTGATCCCGCGCCCACTTGATGAAGTCCCACACGATGAGGAAGTAGGACGTGAAGTTCATCTTGTTGATGATGCCCAACTCGTAGTCCAGGCGCTCCCTCAACGAATCATCATTTTTGGCACGCTCCTCCCCGTAGCGAAAGATCATGCCCTCTTCGCAAAGCTGCCGCACATAGCCTTCGCGGGTCAACCCTTCAGGCGGCGGGAACTGGGGGTACTTTTCAATGCTGGAGGCATCCAGCTGCAGCTTGATGTTGCACTTCTCTGCAATCTCCAGCGTGGTGTCGCAGGCTTCCTCAAAGTCCTCAAACAGCTCCCGCATCTGCTCCGCCGTCTTGAAGTAAACCTCCGGGGAGTAGTGCAGGCGTTTTTCATCGTGCACGTTGGCCGCCGTACCGATGCAGATCATGACGTCATGAGCCTCGTGGTCCTCCTTGTTGAGGAAGTGCACGTCATTGGCCGCGACCATCTTCAGACCAAATTCTTTGGAGAACTCACGCAGCTTCAGCATGCAACGCTGCTGCTGGGCCATGCCATGATTGTGCAGTTCGAGGTAAAAATTGTCCCTCCCAAAGATGTCGATGAACTCCTGGACGGTCTTGCGAGCCTCGTCCTCACGGTCGGTCAGGATGAACTCATTGATCTCGCCACTGATGCAGCCACTCAGACAAATGAGGCCCTCGGAGTGCTTTTTCAGCGCCTCCTTGTCCACCCGCGGCTTGTGGTACATGCCGTCCAGATGGGCCAGCGTGACGAGCTTCACGAGGTTGGCATAGCCCTGGTTGTTCGCGGCGAGCAGCGTCAGGTGGGAATTGCGCTTGCGACCGGTGACATCCTTCTTCTCCCACATGGATCCCGGGGAGAGGTAGATCTCACAGCCGATGATGGGCTTGACCCCGGCCTTGTTGGCCTCCTGGTAGAACTCGATGGCCCCGAAGAGGTTGCCATGGTCAGTCATGGCGACCGCCGGCATGCCCAGCGATTTGACCTTTTTCATCAGGTCCGGAATCCTCACTGCCCCATCGAGCATCGAGTATTCCGTGTGTAGATGAAGGTGGACAAACGAGTCAGGCATGGTCCACCTGAGATAGTGCACTTTGGAGGGCGATGCAACCCAACGGGACGCCTCTCCGCTCCTGCTATTCGTCTATTTTCACGGCTCCCTGGAGGGGCCTAGGCTGTCGCCGTCGACTGCTCTTCCTCAGCGGGACTGGCTGATCCTACAAACTCCCAATCCGACCCGTTCCGCCACTCTGAACTCCCAAGGCAGAAAGATGTGAAGGCACGCACGATTTCGCCTGCCGAGTAGTCGCGCATGGCCCGGTACTGCTGCTGCTCCAGGTCCTGGCACGCCAGCTCGAAGCCCACGTCCCGATCACCGCCCGCCTGTAGGAAGGTGCCTGTCTCTACTCGCTCAAGAATGAGGAAGGCCTCGCCTTCCCGGGAGTCCAAAGCAAAGGCTGCCTCTCGGATGTCTTTCTCTGTGGGCTCTTGAATGATGGCCTTGCCGCAAATGTTTAGCACGTACGTGTACGCTTTCATATCAGTACGGGTAAATTGGATGCCCGAGGGGTCGGGCGACACTACCTTTGAAACGTTTCTGTGACGACTTTGTTGTGACAAAATAGCGACATTGTCGGATTTTTATCAATTAGACATTATGTAAGAGGCTGAAAGCGCCTTTGGCGTTCAATCCTCGCTTCATCCTTTTGTCGTATCTCCCTACCGTCTTTTTTGCGACAAACCTCCTAATATTGCTCGAAAGGACTGCCGACTGCGTGGAGAGTGCCTGATGCCCATCGCACTGCCCAAGGGGGGAAACTGCTCGCTCAACGCTGAAGAACACCCAGGAGGCAAACTTCTGATTGCCATGGGGTACAGCGTGCCCTCAGAAACATCGACATCGCCAGACATCGATGCCAGCGCCTTTCTTCTGGGTGAGGACGGCCGGGTGCGGGGCGGGTCCGACTTCATTTTCTACAACCAGCCTTCGGACGAGGAGAGCAAGTTCATCTGTTTGCTTGAATCTGCGAGACCGGCCGAAAATCCAGATGCTGGAAGCGCAGATGAATCGGACAGGGTGAGATTCTCCATCGACCTCGACCACATTCCGGCTGACGTGCAGCGAATCGTCTTCTGCCTGACCATGCACGAGGCGGAGAAGCGGCAGCAGAACTTTGGCTGTGTTGACCGTGTCTACCTGAGGATTTTGAACCGGACCCAGAACTCGGAGACCGTGCGCTTTGAAGCCGTCAGGGAATTCACGAGTGAAACGGCCCTCCAGGTTAGCGAACTCTACCGACGGGGCGGCGAGTGGAAGTTCCGAGCCGTGGGTCAGGGGTATGCCGGTGGACTAGCAGCATTGGCGACCAGCTTTGGCGTTCACTTGGAACAGGCAGAGGATGACGACTGCCTGCCGCCACCTCCCCGAAGGGAAGACAATGATGAAGCCTCCAACTTCGAGACGGTGCCCCCGAGCATCAGCAGTGGCAGTCTCGATATCGAACCTCCATCCAAGGAGGAGATGGAGCTACCGTCACTCTCCAAGAAGAAGCGACGCACCAGCGCTGAGATCCTCGCAGGGCAAACACAGCAGATTGCGGGGCTGATGAAGCCGTTTCTACCACAGATCGCGCTTACTCTCCGGGCCGCCGCGAATGAAAGCAGCACCCGTATCCTGCTTGACCGCATTTTGCAGCAGGTGCTGGGCTATGAGTTGCCTGAGATCAAAGCGGAGCACAAGATCCAAGGCCGCACTGCCGACTACGTTTTGGCTCCAGGCGGTGTCGATGCCGTGGTGATTGAGGTGAAGCGGATTGGAGCTCCACTTAAACAGAAGCAGATCTTCCAAGCCACGAGCTACGCGGCCTACGCCGGCATCAAGTGGGCGCTGCTCACAAACTTGACCATCTGGAAGCTGTACCGGGTGTCTACCACGGAGAAGATTGAGCCGCATCTGGTCTTCACCATTGATCTCAACAAAGGGTTGTCTGAGGACGCCGCGAATTATCTGACGCTCATTTCACGCAGTGGCATTCTGCGCAAGACACCTCTGGAAAGACTGTGGCAAATCCGGCGCTCGCTCTCAACGGAGAGCCTCATCGGGGCGATCCTGCACGACGACGTGCTCAGTCGGATCCGGTCACTGATCGCCCGGGACACGGGCATTCAACTGGACGTGGCGGATATTAAAGCTGCGCTGGAGCAGGATATTCTGAAGATTGAGTAGGTGGGGAGGCTTTCACATTCTCCCACACCGTATGGAACCTCTCTCTACAACTGCAAAGAGGCGATTTGAGCCATGAGGTCGTCACTGATCTTCTTGTACAATTCCTTGCCAGTCTCGGTGTACTGGCTCGGATCGTAGATCCAAGGTTCACCCACGACCAAGGTCACTTCTGAAGGCGAAGGCCAGGCAACATTTCTGGCCAGCGCTTCACGAGTACCAAACAGCCGGACGGGGATGACTGGCACTCCGGCCTTGCTCACGATGAGTCCTACCCCAGGTTCGCCCGGAAGCATTTTGCCATCGAGATTGCGGGAGCCTTCCGGGAAGATCAGGACCTTCTTCCCCTCTTTAAGCTGGCGGATCACATTTTTGACGCCTGCCATATCAGGCCGGTCCTGGTCCACCGGAATGGAGTTCCAAGCGCGATAGACCGCTCGGGCCATTGCATTGGACATCAAAGACTTGCGGGCGAGATAGTAGATCTCCTCATCAAAACCAATTCCCACCGCAGGCGGATCCAGGAAGCTGGCATGATTGCTGACAATGAGGGCACCGCCTTGGATCTTGAGGCGCTCTGAACCAAATACCCGATAGTTGAAGAACCCCCGGGCCAGAGTTTTGAACAACTGATATCCCAACCAGTAGGAAAGTTTCATGCAGGAGCGGTCAAAGGAGAATCGGGGTTCAAACTGGAATGAGGAAATTGGCGGGCATGAAGGAGCTGCAACACATGGTCGACTACTTGTGCGAGTGACATGTCGGAGCTGTCCACCACCACGGCGTCCGGGGCAGCCATGAGAGGGGCGGTTTTGCGGGTGGAGTCGATACGGTCGCGCTCGCGCACGGAGTCGGTCAAGCCCTGGAGACCGCGGCGCTTGGCCCGGACTTCCTCAGAAGCGTCGACGTAGAACTTCCAGGGCGCGTCAGGAAAGACGACGGTGCCGATATCGCGACCTTCCATGACCACGGGTTGCGTGCGCCCGAGGTGGCGCTGCATGGCGACGAGTTGCTCACGCACAGGAGCAATCCTGGCGACAAAGGAAACGGCACCGTTGACGCCTTCCGAGTTGAGCTCCCCTTCCACATCTGCGCCATTCACGAGAATGACGCTGCGGCCTTCCTGGACTGGACAGGTGAAGGACGTGCGGGCGATGACGTCCAGAACGGCGGCCTCGTCCGAGGGGTCCACCTCGGCGAGGAGCACGGCGAGCGTGGCGGCGCGGTACATGTTGCCGGTGTTCACGTAGGTCCAGCCCAGATGGCGGGCCAGCTCCCGGGCGACGCTGCTCTTGCCAGAGGCAGCCGGCCCATCAATAGCGATCACCTGAGGGGCGTCGGAAATTTCAGCCATGATCAGTCTTGGGCGAGTCGCTCGCTTACCTCCGGGGGAAGGGTGCTGTTGATCGGGCGGGGATGCTCCCCTTCCAGAGGCTCACGCAGGAAGAGTTCGAGATGTTTCTCAAACCCCGGGTAGGAGGTGCTGATGCACTCCGTCTCATGAATGGTGGTGACACCCTCTGCGAACAAGCCAGCAACTGCGAAGGCCATGGCGATGCGATGGTCTCCAAAGCTCTGCAACTCTGCACCGTGCAAGTCCAGCCCGCCGGTGATTTCCATGCCGTCTTCAAACTCCTCCACATGCACCCCCATGAGGCGCAGGTTTTGGGCCACGGCAGCGATGCGATCCGTTTCTTTCACCCGGAGTTCGCGGGCATCGCGAATAACGGTGACGCCCCGGGCCAAGGCACCGGCTACGGCGAGAATCGGGAGTTCATCAATGACATTCGGAATCTCCGCGCCGCCGATGACGGTGCCCATCAAGGGTCCCCCCTGCACGGTGACGTGGCCGCAAGGCTCACCATCATTGATCTCGACAGTGTCCTTTAGTTTGGCCCCCATGCGGAGGAGTACATTCAGGATGCCCGTACGGGTAGGGTTCAAGCCCACCTTCTTGACGGTGAGTTGCGCCCCAGGGTGAGCGGCGGCTGCGACCAGCCAGAAGGCGGCGCTGGAAATGTCACCGGGAACGAAGAGATCGCGAGGCTGGGGCTTCTGCCCGCCATAGATGCTAACGGCATGGCCGTCGCGGACGCACTTTACATCAAAGTGTGCCAGGAGGCGCTCCGTGTGATCACGTGTGGCCACAGGCTCGATGACAGTCGTCTTGCCAGGGCTGTTCCAGCCTGCAAGCAGCACCGCACTCTTCACCTGGGCGCTGGCCATGGGAAGCGTGTAAGTGATCGGCTGTAGTTCCCCACCCTTGATAGTGATGGGTGCGCAGATCTTCTCGCCCTGCCCTTCTATTCGGGCACCCATGAGGGCCAAAGGATCCGCCACGCGCTTCATAGGCCGCTTGGAGAGGCTTGGATCCCCTGCCATGCGCGACTCAAAAGGCTG
>JBGGMQ010000582.1:0-5025 GCA_041287975.1 Verrucomicrobium sp.
AGCGGCATCACCTTCAAGGAAGTGAAGGACTTCGACTTTGACTTCGCGGTGCAACGTCTGGCGGTGCAGACGGAGACCGGCAAAGAAATCAAAGACACCGTGCTAGACCGCGCCTTTCTGCGCTGTGTCGGCTGGAGCAAAGATGGCCCCCAGGCAATTCTTCAGCTCAGCGGCAAAGGCACTCTCAACGGCAAACGCTTTGAGGTGGAGAAGTTCACCTGTGTGTTCGACCCTGTGGCGCGGGTGTTTTCCTCAATGAAGAAGAGGTAGTTGATCCGACAGCCTTTTGAAAAAGAACAACGCCGTCAGGAGACCCTCCTGACGGCGTTTGCATTTTCAAAAGATCGCCCGGGCAACAGGGATCAGCGCCGACCGCCACCCAGCTTTGCGTCGGCTGAGAAGTTGCCTGCACCTGTGATGAAGAGCGCGACGAAGCCAGCGAGGTAAACAAATGCAAGCTCACCACTGCCGGGGCCGGAGAGCTTCATGCCGTGCGCAACGAAGAACGCGACACCCATCGCAACGATGAGGAAAACGGCAGCGATCCGGGTGAAAAGCCCCAGCACAATGAGGATCGCACACACTGACTCAGCGATGACAAGGAGCATAAACTCCGGCTTTGCACCGAGGCCGATTTTGGATTCGAATTTCGCGGCCATGCCTTCAAATCCCTGGATCTTGACGAGACCGTGGAGGACGAACATGGAAAGCCCCAGCCAGAGGCGAAGGACGAGGAGACCGAGATCGGTGCTGCGGGGGATGAAGTCGAGTTGCAGGAATTTCATAGCTTTTGGTTGGAGAGCTTACGCACGAAAAGGGGCGGTTGGCGGCACGGTTCCCTGGCAACTGACGAAATTGTTACCCGGGGTTGTCATGAGGGCTGGCAGGAGGCGATCAGGCCCTGAGTTTTTTCACAAATGCGATGAAGGCGGCGGCTTGAGCCTTGAGGCGATCCCGAAGGTCTGGATCGCTGATGGCACCCTCGTCATCGAGCAGGCCGAAGATGCCCGGCATGAACACGCGTTCCGGCAATAGGTAGGCATTGCGGTAGCCGAAGATGGCCTGCAATTGCTCGACAGGACGAAGGGCACCCCACATGCCCGCACCCAGACCCGTAAAGGCCACGGGACGGTGCTCGAAGCTCTCAGGGAACTTCAGCATGTCGATGAAATACTTCAACACTCCAGGCAGGCTGCCGTTGTACTCCGGTGTGACGATGTGAACGCCATCGCTTTTCAGGATGGCGTCACTGAATGGCAAGAACGACTCGGGCTTGTTGGCGTAGGAGGTGGGCAGGAAGATCTCCTGCGGAAGGTCCGCGAGGTCAAGGACGTCCACCGGATTGCCAAGCTCCTGGTAGATGCTGGCGAGTTGGCTGACAATTTTGCGAGTATTGCTGCCGGGGCGGTTTGTGCCGCTGAGGAGAGTGATTTTCATAGGGAGATGAGGTCAGGAAAAGTCGCGCTCCTGTCGCACAGGGGGCGCATTTTGTCCCTCAGAACCTCACGCTGCCACAGCAGGCGATGCGATTGGCACGAGAGGCATTTCACCGCAATCTCCACAGGTCTCCGCTTTGCCGGAAAATGTGGCCAGACAGCGTGGACAGAATTGCTCCGCCCCTTGAGTCAGGGTGGCGGGTGCAGGGGCGAGAGACTCGAGGGAAAGCCCCTGCCCTTGAAGAAAGGTGCAGAAGGCGGTGACCTCTGGGCCATCCCACGGTCGGTGAGGAAACTGACCCACCGGCCAGCGGGCCAGGCGCCACACTTGGGTAGCCTGCGGTGGGGCGGTGTCCTTGTCTCCCAAGACGAATGCTGCGAGCAAGGGATGCACTTCCGGAGTCTTGACCGAGCAGACCCAGTCGGCCACACGAATCGCTGTGGGTGGGAAAAACGCAGCCCCCAGAATGTGACTCCACTTGCCCAATCGCAACCGCGGATCGCGGCGAACGATACGAGCCAGAGAGAGAGACTGCCATGCCATGAGCAGGTAGAGGGAAAGGATGGCGACCAGGGTGGGCAGGGAGTCTGAGAAGCGCCAATAGGCGTAGGGCAGGACGCCAAAGGTCCACACAAAGATGATGCCGCCACGCCAGCGCAATGATCGCGTTTCATCCACGGCAGCCCGGGCGGATTCGGAAAGTGTTTTGGCATCCAGGAACTCGCGGGCTTTCGCCTGGAAGCCGGCGTCCCGCTCGGCCTGGGGCAGATCTTTCCAGGATTGGACAAGGCGGGTCCATTCAGCGGCCTGCCAGCCATGCACACAGCGCACCCGATGATGGGGGGAAAGGATCAGCGTGGATTCATCCGCACTGGGCTGGACCTGATCCCACGGGATGTGAGTGGCGGCACCAGACTCGTCATGCCAGACACAGAGCCCCGCCTGATGGGGGGCACAGGGCCAGGAGGAAGTGACCAGATGGGCCCCCAGAGGGGGAACCGGGGGCAGGAGGGCAAAGGCTCCCCCGCGGGTGCGAAGGAGCTTGAGAGGAGAGCTGCCAGCCCACCGTTCCGAACCTTTTTTACCGCCCTGCTGAGTCCAGATTTGAGCCCGGCCGGGAACCCAGCGCAGGCATTCGTACAGGTAGAACAGGGTAAAGACGAGAAGGAGAAGCTGGCCGTCTGTCATGCGGAAAAGTCTGTCTATTCGTAACGGGTGCTCTTGCCACCGCCGAAGAGTTTCTTGATGCCCAAAGCAACGGCGACGACGCCCGCGATGATGAATTTGGCGAACTTCGCGAAAATCACGCCCAGCTTGGCGAAGAGTCCGGCTTTGCCAGCGGCGAAGGCCGCGCCACCCGCCACGAGACCGACGAGACCGTAAGTGGCGACTTTGTCTCCGCTGCGGAACTCCGCATAAGTCTCACCTTGGTTGAACTGGAAGCCTGTGAGCACGCTCTGGTAGGCAGGAAGGATTTTTTGGACTTCATCAGGGCCGCAGAGCAGGGTGGCCTGCATGACGCCTTTGCGACCGAGCAGCTTGGTATTGTGGTTCAACTGTTCGCCTGGCACGTCGTCGAAAGAAAAGCGGAGAGCCCACTCGAGGTTGTTGGTTTCCGGATTGTAGCGAGGAGGGAGGGAGAAGCCAAGGATGTGCTGGGCGGAGAGGCCGCTCTCCTTGCGGGCCGCATTCACATCCGGCTCGGAGTCCTTGAACATCTTCATCATCTTGTCGGCATTGAGCTCGTCCTTGTCGTCGTCTTTCACATAGCCGACGTCATCAAACTCAAACACGACAGACCAGCCCTCTTCCTTGTGGGTGAGCATGCCGTCTTCGTTGCCACCAATGAGGTTGCCCCACTGCTTGAGGAGCTTCTTGGTGCCAGACGGTCCAAAGAAAATGAATCCCTCCGGGATCTGCACCTCGGCACGAGAACCGATTTTGCCGACGCCGCTGTACTGAGCCCCCAGGGACTTGAGCAAGGCCTCTTCCTTCTTTCTCTCCTCAGCCTCGCTGGCAGCATCACCTGCTGGCTCAGTCGCTGTGGGAGCGGCAGGGGGAGAATCCTGGGCAGACACATAGGCTGGAGCAAGAGCCAACCCAAAGGCCAGGGCGAGAGAGGGGAAGATGAACTTCATAAGTGGATAAGACGGGCGGATGCAAAGAGTTTCTCCGCCGACAGTCAAGTGGATTTCCCGTCAAGCAGGAGGGTTACCGAATCAGGATTAAGGAACCTTCACGGGACGACATTACATCCCCTGTCAATCTAGGCACTCCCTAAGGCGAAATTCCCTTCAGGCAGCCGCCGATGAATCTGCCAAAAAAGTTGCCCCGACTTGCCCTGAATTGCATCCTGGCCGCACTGGTGCTGTTCAACGTGTGGCTCTTGCGCAAGGGCCCTCAAGTGGCTGAGCATTCGAGGCACATAACCCAGGCGTTGGCTGCGGGTGAAAAACCCGAATGGTGGGACGATGCCGCCATCGGCGTGCACTATGGGGCATGGATCGGACTGGGGGGATGGGCGGTGCTGCTGCTCACACAACGCTGGTGGGCACGCCCTTGGAAGGAGGAGAAGCCCGAAGGCATCCCGACATCTGAGCCGGTACGGGCATGGTGGTTCTGGCCCCTGCTGATCTTTGCCGTAATCGTTGGGTTGGGGATGCGGCTGCCGCTCGCAGGCAAGAGCCTGTGGTGGGATGAGGTCTGGGCAGCCCAGCAGGCTTATCACGGCAAGTGGAAGGAGGACACCAAGCACCCTGGCGCGCTGAAATTTCTCGCCCATGACTGGAAGAGGTGCGCCTTCTACTACCAGAAACCCACGAACCATGTGCCCATGTCTTTGGCACAAAAAGCGAGTCTGCAACTCTGGCATCGGGTGACGAAGGCCAAGCCGGAGGCCTTCCATGATCTGGTAGCGCGAGTGCCCTCCCTGCTTGCCTCAACGGTGGCCATGATTCTGATTGCCTGCCTGCTGGCTGCATGGGGCCATGCTGGCGCGGGCGTTGCTGCAGCCATGGTGCTGGCGGTGCATCCATGGGCCATCCGCTACGGGGTGGATGCCAGGGCCTATGCATTGGTGATTCCCCTCTGCCTGGGGGGTATGCTCGCCTGTACCGCCATTGTGCGCAGTGCGGGTCGCAGCGTGGGTGCCTGGATCGGGTTCGGTCTTGTCGAGTGGCTGTGGCTCTGGGCTTATCCGAATGCCCTGCTCGACATTACAGCGCTCAATCTGGTGACGCTGGTGTACCTGCTGAAGGGCCAGAGTTCACGCCCAGATCGATGGACAGCGTGGTGGAGGCTTACTGCCACCAACCTCTGCGCAGCGCTCGTTCTGCTACAACTGTTCCTGCCCAATCTGATGCAGGCAAAGCGCTGGGCCGGACTGGAGAAGGACAAGCATTTCCTGAATGAATTGCTGCTGGATCAAACGGCGTCCGACTTGCTTGCGGGCATGGATCACACCGTCCCCAGAAACTTGGTGGAAGCTGTGGGCATCCCCGATCTCCGCGCTCACTACATGGCGGCGACATTGCTCTTTGTATTGGTGATACTCGCCATCGCTGGAAGGTGCAGGACGCTCCTGAAAGA
>JBGGMQ010000583.1:0-4174 GCA_041287975.1 Verrucomicrobium sp.
AGATGCACATCCACACCCAGGTAGATCACATCAGCTCTATCGGGCTCGACCGCGGCCTTCTTGAGGTCAGACTGGTCAATTTTTGCTTTGGAGGTACGTTGCGTGGCCATGGGGTTGGTAAGGATGTATTGTTTCATTACCGTTCGTTTTTAGCACCGCTCGGCTGCGGTGCGACAACCCCATGGTATCTAAAGTTTGAACTACGAACAGTTTCCAATGATTCCCGCCGCGCCCAGGGATGAAGTCTACACCAACTCCGCCACACCTGCTTCCTCCCGGCTCTCGCTCAACGCCCCCACAACCCGATCCACCTCCGCCTCGGCATTCACCAGGGACTTCCTGAACCGGTCATCCTGATACTCGTCATATCCGGCCCGTACAAAGTGCATGTCTGTAAACCCAATGAAACCAAAGACGGTGGCGAGGTGGGGTTCGAGGAAGTTGAGATGCGCCAGGCTGCCACCCATTTGCATGGCTCCATCGCCGACGGAGGTGATGATGACCACGGGCTTGGGTTTCAACAAGGGCAGATACGGGGACTCAGTGTTGGTGGGATCAAACTCGAACGTCCGCCCCACCCGCACGATTTGATCAATGTACGCCTTCAGAGGCGAGGGCATGCCGAAGTTGTACATGGGAGAGCCAATCGCGATCAGATCAGCCTTCTCGATCTCTTCGATCAATGTGTTGCTCGTTTCCAGGGCTCTGGCCTGTCCTGCCGTGAGTGACTGCGGATCGCCAAAGGCACCGGCAATCCAGTCCTCATTCACAGGCGGAGGGGGATTGAGGCCGACGTCGCGATGGATGACCTTGCCATCCGGATGTTGCTGCTGCCAGGCGTTGGCAAAGCGGCCGGTGAGTTGACGGGTGATGGAACGGCTGACGCGTCCACTGGCATTGATGAGCAGGAGTGTCTTCATACGCCTCCTAAAGAAGGCGCAATTTTATGCCGTGCTTCATCGCAAAATCGTGACCCAGTCACACAATTGTGACCATGGACCTGGCCGCGATCAATCCTGCCTCTCTTTGCTCTTGCGACGTTGCTGGTAGGTCGCACCCCAGGCCTCCAGTTGATCGAAGACCCCTGACAGTGTCAGTCCGAACTCGCTGAGTTCATATTCCACCCGCGGCGGCACTTCGGCGAACGCCTTCCGGACAATGATGTCCTCCGCTTCCAGTTGCCGCAGTTGCAAGCTAAGTGCCTGGGCCGTCACGCCGGGCAGGAGGGCCTGCAAATCCGAGAATCGCTTCTTGCCCTTCACCAGCTCAAAAAGGATGGATGGCTTCCAACGGCCACGAATGACGTCGAGAGCCGCTTTCACAGGGCATTCGTCGCGCAGCGGATCGATTTTGGGTTCGTACTCGGCAAGGCGGCTCATGGGAAACAGGGGGTTGGGCGCTTCTCAGGATACGTTGGTCACCACTCCGTCAGCGTGGGATCGGCTAAATTGGGTTTGCTGAAGACGAATGCAATCCATCAATTCCCCGGTCACAACTCTCCGGCATCGCACAAAAAGGAGCATTCTGTTTCACCTTGTCTCGGTGCCTGTTGCCCGAAAATCATTTTCAGATCTGTTCCAAGACATTGCCGCACTGAACGTCATGCACGGCAACCGCCCCTGGGCCGTTGTTGATAAAAAATCCCTTTTGTGCCATGAAGAAAAACCTCGTTTCGCTCCTCCCTCTGGTGGTGCTCCTTTTCGCCTCGGCCTTTGGCCAGAGCAAACCTGACAGCCTCATTCCCCGCCGACCGCCATCCCCTCCGTTGCCACCGATTGAGCAACGACCGCCGGTGATCTGGATCAACCCAGAGCAGGGCAAGCTCAAGGCCATGCAGGTACAGAGCGTGGATGTGGACGTGAAGATCCAAGGGCATCTGGCGACGACCACGATGGAGATGGCATTCTTCAATCCCAACGGACGGGTGCTGGAAGGGGAGCTGATCTTCCCTCTCGGCGAAGGGCAGACGATCTCTGGCTATGCGCTGGAAGTGGAGGGCAAGCTGCGCCAGGCTGTGGTGGTGGAGAAAGAGAGGGGCCGCGAGATCTTCGAAGAGATCGTGCGCCGCGGCATCGATCCTGGTCTGGCCGAGCTCACCAAGGGTAATGTGTTCCGCACCCGCATTTACCCCATTCCCGCGAACGGGACGAAGCGGCTCTCCGTGACGTTTGAGCAAGAGTTGAGGGATGATGGCAAGGGCTTTCGGTATTTGCTGCCCCTGGCTTTTGCGGACAAGGTAGGCAAGTTTCACGCCCGGGCCGAAGTGGTGAAGCAGGAAGTGGCTCCAGTGGTGGAAGAGGGTGAAGGCCAGACGCTGAGTTTTGAAAAATGGCGCGACAGCTTTGTCGCCGAAATCACCAAGGAGAATGTGGCCATGGACAAGGCGCTGGCCTTCTCCGTGCCCAAAGTCTCTGGTCGCCCGCAGGTGTACATGGTGTCGGATTCGCTGGACCCTGCCCGATTTTACTTTCACGCCCGCGTGGAGCCCGAGACGCCTCCGGCTCCGGCATTGGACAAACCACGGCGCATAGCCCTGTTCTACGATGCGTCCGGCAGCGCCGGGAAGCGGGATCGGAAACGCGAGTACAAGTTCCTGGAAGCCTGGTGCAAGACACTGGGAGAGGTGCAGATCGATGTCATCGCCTTCCGCAATGATGCCGACAAGCCCGTGACTGTGACGGTGAAAGACGGCAAAGCAGGGGACTTGATCAAAGTGCTGGAAGACCTGCCTGTCGATGGGGGCACCTCCCTCGGTGCCGTGAATGTGAACGCGGTGCCGGATGCGGATCTGGCAGTGCTCGTGTCTGATGGCTTCACCAACTTCGGCCCGGCGGAGCCGGTGCTGGCGCGCAAGGACGGTCGTGCCGTGCCCCTGCACGTGGTCCATGCCGCGGCCATGGTGGACTCCGCAAACCTGGAGCGTCTCGCTCGTAAGGGCGGAGGACGCGTCGTGAGTCTCCTGTCTGCCAGCGATGAAGCGGGCCTCGCCGCCGTGAGCTGTGCCCCTTTCCAGTTCCTGGGGGCCAAAGTGCTGTCGGGCAGAGTTGAGGAAATATCTCCTGGCCAGCCCGGACCTGTGAATGGAGGCTTTGCCTTCGCTGGCCGGGGCGACGGGAAGAGTGAGATCGAGCTGAGCTTTGGCTATGCAGGTAAAGTGCAGGTGACACGCCGGATTACCTTGAACCCGGGGGATGCCATGGAGCCGCAGCGGGGCGACTTCGTGCGGCGGGCCTGGGCCCAGCAGCGCATCGCCGAGCTATCCCTAGATCCTGTGCGCAATGAAGGCGCCATCATTGCCTTGGGCAAGGAGCACCGCATCGTTACATCAGGGACTTCCCTCCTGGTGCTTGACCGCATTGAGGACTACGTGCAGCACGGCATCGAGCCGCCAGAAGAGTCCCTGCGGGAGAAATACCTCACTCTCGTGAAGGCGCAGAATAAGAATCCCCGGGCCAAGGATGAGGCGAGTCATCTGGACGAGGTGGCCAAGCAGTGGACCGAGTTCAAGGAATGGCATGCCAAGCGGCACCCCTGGTTGGAGACTGTGCTTAAACCTGCAGCAGAGCGCGAGGCTGCCGTGTACACAGCTCTTTCTGCCTCCTCCAATGCCAAGGGGCAGGGCAGTGGCAGCCTCAGTGCGGAAGATGCAGCTGCAGCCAGCGCACTCCTTGCCAAGGCCAGAGACTTGGCGGAGCGGTGGAGATCGGAAGGCAAGCAAGAGGAGTCACGTGCCGCGTGGATCGCAGAGGCCTCAAAGATCATGCTGGCGGTGGATGTGCTGCGGCAGCGTCGGTTGGAATTGATGCCGCAGTCCGAGGCGGTGGGTCGCCCCGATGTTTTGGCCAGTGGTGGTAGCGGAGCAGGGGAAGGTGCCTCGGCCCCAAACCGGCCCCGCCCCGCCGCGAGCCGGGCGGCTCCCTCGGCCATGGCGGATAACTTTGCTCCAGGTGGCGCGGCGCCCGCTTCTCCAGATGGCCCCTTTTTCGTGATGGCCCCTGAGCCCAGACTCCGTGAGACGACCGCGACTGAGAGTAAATCAGCCGAGCGCTCCTCGGCCATGAGTGGCTCCATTGAAGTCAAAGCGTGGGACCCTGACACGCCCTACTTGAAGAAGCTGCGCAAAGCAGATGACGCCTACGAGGCCTATCTGAAGGAGAGAAAAGACAATGGTGCC
>JBGGMQ010000584.1:0-3891 GCA_041287975.1 Verrucomicrobium sp.
TGGTCTGATTGGCATCTGGCAGGCCATCTGTGCGGCTGGCATCTGGTCCCCCGTACTGCTGCCCGAGCCTCTGACCGTGGGCCGTTATCTCTGGGCCGCCATTTTGGATGGGTCCTTGGTCGACAGCGCCTGGGTCACCACCAAGCGCCTGCTTGTCGGCTACGCCATCGGCTGCCTCCTCGGTCTCCCGCTGGGTCTGCTCACCGCCCGCAGCACCTGGCTGAGCGACACCGTGGGCGTTCTTGCCCTTGGCCTCCAGACTCTCCCTAGCGTGTGCTGGGTGCCGCTGGCCCTCCTTTGGTTCGGTCAGACCGAGGCCGCCATGCTCTTCGTGGTCGTCATGGGCACCCTTTGGTCCGTCCTCATCGCCGTGGACAACGGCGTGCGCAACCTCCCGCCGATCTACGTCCGAGCGTCCCGCACCATGGGCTCCAAGGGCTTCCACACGCTACGCTCGGTCATCCTTCCCGCCTCTCTGCCCTACGTCGTCAGCGGCATGAAACAGGGCTGGGCCTTCGCCTGGCGGTCCCTCATGGCCGCCGAAATCTACGTGACCATCCTCACGGGTTACGGCCTCGGTCACCTGCTCCACTTCGGTCGCGAGCTGAACTCCATGGACCAAGTCATCGGTGTGATGCTCGTCATCGTCCTCATCGGCCTCCTGGCCGACAAAGTCCTCTTCTCTCCCTGGGAGCGATTCCTGCACCATCGTTGGGGTACGGCGAGAGCGTAGGAGAGTGGCTTTGATTCAGACAGAATTTACGGAATTAAGAGGCTGTTGGCGGGAGCGTCATGGCTTCGCTGAGGTGTAGAGTGTTTGGTCGTCCAGTGCGGTCATCGGCGATGAGGATATCGCCGCCCCATGGACAGGGATGCGCTGGTGTCTGGAGGGGTTGGGATGCGGCAGCGGCATTTCCTGTCTGGCGTCTCTCACGTAGCGGGCAAAATTTCCAACTCCCTGAAAACTCCCTCCATCATCCTCCGTAATTCAGTGGTCTGACCACCAGACCACTTCTATAGCAGCCCCTTGCCCCCTGCCGCCATGACGCTCGCCGCCTTGTCCCGCCCCTCTTCTCTTGTCGAAAGCGTGAGCCAGCAACTCGCCCGTGAACTCCGCCGCGAGGGCGCGGATGAATGGCTCCCCGCCGAGCGCCAGCTCGCGGAACAACTGGGAGTGAGCCGCAGCGTGGTGCGTGAGGCGACCAAACGACTCGAACTTCAGGGCCTCGTCGAAGTTCGCCATGGCATCGGCATCCGCCGTGCCGACCGTCTCCACCAACCCCTCAATGGTTCCATTGCCATCCTCATCCCGGACGAACCCGATCGCCTGCGTCAGTCGTTGGAGGCTCGTCTGGCCATCGAACCCGAAGTCGCCAAACTCGCTGCCCATCGCGCCAGCCAGTCCCAGTTGAAGGACCTGCAAGTGGTCCACGCCACTCTTACTCCAGACCTCGCCCTCCCCGAAGCTGCCGAGGCCGACATCCTATTTCATCGCACTCTCGCCAAGGCCAGTGGCAATGAGGTCTTCTGCCTGGTGCTAGAGACCCTCACCGATCTAGGGCGAGCCTCACGCCTGGCAACCATCTCCCACGCGGGCGTAGAGCGGGCCCGTCGTCACCACGATCAGGTTCTTCAAGCCGTGCTCAAGCGGGACGGCACCGCCGCAGCCCGCGCGATGCGGCATCACATCGAACGTGCCCAAGAGGACCTCCAGGCCCGGCTTGAGTCTCTTCGGGCCGACTCCGCCAAATAATGCCCGCATCCACGTCACTCTCTTTTTCTCATGATGCAGTCGTTCGACCCAGCACCTCAAAGTCAGAGCACGCGGCGAGACTTCCTCTGGCGCAGCGGCGGCGGCCTTGGAGGCATTGCCCTCACTTCGCTGCTTCAGCAGGCAGGCAAACTCGGAGCCCAGGCTGCGCCACCTCTGGCCCCGCGACCTACGCCTCATCCGGCGAAGGCCCAGCGTGTCATTCAGATCTTCTGCCCTGGTGGCATGAGCCATGTCGACACTTGGGACTACAAACCCGAACTGGAACGCCTGCACGGCCGCCCGTTTGACCTGGCCGACGGCAAGGACTTCTTCTCAGGGAAAGCAGGAAACTACACGCGCAGCCACTGGGAGTTCCGGCAGCACGGCGAGTCCGGCAAATGGATGTCCGGCCTCTTTCCCCGGCTCTCGCAGTGTGTGGACGACATGGCCTTCATCCACTCCATGCAGAGCAAGACAGCCCTGCATGGCCCGGCCATGTTCATGATGAACTCCGGCTTCATCCTGCCGGGCTTCCCAGCCATGGGCTCCTGGGTGACCTATGGCCTCGGCAGCGAAAACGAAAACCTGCCCGCCTTTGTAGTGCTTCCCGATCCTCGAGGGCTCCCCCCCGGCGGCGTCATCAACTGGGGCGCAGGCTTCCTCCCCGCCGTGCATCAGGGCACCGTGCTGGAAACCGCCGCCGACCGGCCGGCCATTGCTGATTTGTTTCCTGCATCCCCAGGCTGGAAGGATTCCGGGGCGGGCAGTGACTTCCTGCAAACTCTGAACCGCCGGCACCTGGAACAACGTGCCGGAAACACCGAGCTTGAGGCCCGCATCTCCGCCTATGAGCTGGCCGCGCGCCTGCAACTGAGCGCCCCGGAGGTGACCGACCTCCAAGGTGAAAGCGAGGCTACCAAAAGCCTGTACCGCCTGGACGATGCGGACATCGGCCCCTTTGGCCGCCAGTGCCTCCTCGCCCGCCGTCTAGTGGAGCGCGGCGTCCGCTTCGTACAAGTGTACTGCGGAGCGGAAAACACCACCGCCAAGAAGATCCGCCCCAACTGGGACTCGCACGAAGACATCGTGCGGGACCACGGCTACTGGGGTGCCGTGCTGGACTCCGGGGCCTCCGCCCTGCTGCTGGACCTCAAGTCACGCGGTCTGCTGGACAGCACCCTCGTCATCTGCACCACGGAATTCGGCCGCCAGCCTTTTGCTCAAGGAAACAACCGGGGCCGGGACCACAATCCCGGCGCCTTCACGGCCTGGCTCGCAGGGGGCGGCATCCAGGGGGGAGTCAGCTACGGCAGCAGCGACCCCACCGGTTGGAAGGCGGCCGAACACCCCACCTATTGCTACGATGTCCACGCCACAGCCCTTCACCTCCTGGGCATCCCCCACGAAAAGCTCGCCTTCTATCACAACGGCATCTCCCGTCGTCTCACCGATGTGCATGGCGAAGTACTCAAAGAGATCATCGCCTGATCCGAGGCCCGTATGAAACATCTTCCAGCACTACTCCTAGCCGGAGCCTCGACTCTCACCGTGGCATCCCCCGTGGACTTCGCCCGGGACGTGGCACCGATCCTGACGACCCACTGCACGGAGTGCCATGGCCCCAACGTCCAGAAGGACAAGGTGTCTCTTCAGTCCCGCAAGCACACCTTGGGTGAGTCGGGCTGGCAAAAGGTCCTCACGCCCGGTCAACCCGGTTCCAGCCGCCTCATCAAGGCGGTGAGCGGCCCTGATCCGGAGATGCCCAAGAAAGGGCCCAAACTCACGGTTCAGGAAATTGCCACACTCAAACAGTGGATCGCAGAAGGTGCGGCATGGCCCGAGGAAATCACCCTTCAGGAGAAAGTTCACACAGCTGGACAGCTCTGGTCCCTGCAGCCCGTGCAGAAAGTCTCCCTGCCTGCCGGTTCGGATTATCCGGTGGATGCTTTTCTCTCAGTCGCCTTGCAGGAGAAAGGGCTGAAATTCTCCCCCCAGGCAGACCGGCGCACTCTGATTCGCCGCCTCAGCTTTGACCTTCTAGGACTCCCGCCCTCGCCTGAAGAAGTGGCAGCCTTTGCATCTGATGCCGGTCCCCTGGCTTATGAAAAGCTCGTGGACCGCTATCTCGCCTCACCCCA
>JBGGMQ010000585.1:0-4249 GCA_041287975.1 Verrucomicrobium sp.
CCCGATACGTTGACGGTGTAAGCCTGCCCACCCGTCTGGGGTGTTGTAGTCAGAGCCACGCTCCGCTGATCAGCAAGTAGTTTGGCACTCGTCACCGTGAGACCGGGAATGACAAAATTTGCCGGCACGACGGAGCCCTCAGCGAGGGCCTCGTTGAAGACCACCATCAGACGATTGAGAGTGGTCGAGGGCACGACTCGCGCAAGCGTAGGCCCCACAGCGTCCGTGTTGCCACCCGGAAGAACGAAGACATGGAGAAGGCGCTTGGTGTAGCCAGGTCCGTTGTCGGCGAACGTCCAGTCGAGATTGTTTGGCGAAGCCGTATTGTTGCCAATGCCAAGACAGAGCAGTTTTGCGTCATTGTTGGCCGCGCCCCAGTTGTTAATCGCGAAGAGCACCTGACCCGCCCCATGGTTGTGCACCTGCATGGATCCGTAGCTAGAGGATGTGCCATTGGCATTGCCGTCACCCCAGTCATATTTCGCGGCATCCGCACCAGGAATCCCGATCGCGTTGGTCGCGTTGTAGCTGCTGGGCCAGAACTCCATGTTCCCAGTCGAGATGCTGGAACCCTGGGTCACCCCTGCGGAATTTGAAACAACATTGAGGTTGGTCACCTTCTGCTGGAAGAACGATCCAGACGCTTGAGTGGGAATGCCGATACGGCCCACATTGTTGGTAAAAGCATCCATGGAAGTCCAGACGAAGGTTGGATTGGCATCCGTAGACTTTTGCAACTCCATGTAGTACGCCACCCGGCTGAAAGGTCCGATGTCAGCCTTGTTGTCGACACTATAAGGGGCGAATCCCAAGCCACTCACGAGGTTTCCTGTCGCGGGAATGTTCAATGTATAGACATGCTGGTAGCTGGAGGCCTCGGGGACGCGGGTGAGGACGTCCACAGGCAGTGTTGTCGCGCCCGGCAACACCAGCACATGAAGGATGCGACGGGAGTAAGTCGGCGCATTGGCGGCGTAGGTCCAGTCCATGCCACCATTTACTGGTGTCGGATTGTTGCCGATGCCGATATCGAGAATGTTGCCGTCTGCGCCAAAGTGGTTGATGGCCAGGAGAGTCTGGTTGGCACCCACATCGTGGTTGTGAATCTGCATGGACCCGAAGTTGTTGCCCCCCGAGGTCGTGCGAGTGTCGCCAGCGTCGAAGACCGTGGCACTGGCGTTCGGCACGGGAACGGCATTGGCGACTGCGTAGTCGCTGGGCCAGAACTCGATGTTGCCACCGGTGAGTCCAGTTCCGGTTACCACCCCGACCACGTTGGACTTCACGTCCATGTTGTTGATGTTCATCTGGTAGACCGCCCCACTGGCCACCGTCGGAATGGCGATGCGGTTGCGGTTCTGGGTGAAGGGGTCCATAGCCACCCAGACGTACTGGGTGGGGCTGCCCGCCTTCTCCAGCTCAAGGTAGTAAGCTACCCGTTGGAATGTTCCGGCAGCGGCTCGATCATCCACAAGGTACGCGGCATTGGAGGCATTGAAGTTACCCGTCAGTGGCAGGTTGATACTGGCGACCAAATGATAGCCTGAGGCATCAGCTCCCACATTGGTGACGATCTCAGGTGGCAACGCCGCTTCCGTCACGGCGATAGTGGAATTGGGAGCAATCTTGTTTGCTCCTGCCGAGCTGTCCCGGACATTGTTGACGGTCAACGTCAAGGGAGTGGCCAGAGGTTGGGTTGAAGTAGCAAGCACCACTTCCCGCTGGTTTGAAGACAGCACGGCGCCCACAACAGTGACTCCACCGTTAAGAGAAAAATTCGCGGCGTCGACGGAGGCTGGTGAGAGGGGTTCAGAGAAGGTCACCGAGACCTGGGTGCGACCGAAAGTTGCGGAGGCGGAGGCAAGGGTGGGTGCAGTGGTGTCGCCGGTGGTTTGCACCAGAACCTGGAGCGTCTTGACGGTGTATTGGGCAGCGTTGTGGTGGAAGGTCCAGTCCACGCCATTGGTCACGGGTGCTGGATCATTGCCAATGCCGATGTCGACATCGCCGGGGGTGGTGTTGCCACCACAGTTGTTGAAAGCGAAGACCGTTTTTTTATCCGTCGTATTGTGAACCTGCATGCTGCCGTAGTTTCCGGTCGTAGGATTGTCGCCAAAGTCGTAGAACGTGGGGCTGGCACCAGGCACGTTGGCAGAGTTGGCACCCTGATAGTTGGTGGGCCAGAATTCCAGGTTGCCAGTCATGCCCGAGCCGGTGGCCACTCCAGGGACGTTGCTCACGACGGTCAGTCCGGAGACACTTTGCTGGATCTGGGCGCCACTCACCAGGGTGGGCACCCCGATCTTGCCAACATCACTGGTGAAGGCGTCCATTGAGGTCCAGACATACTCCAGGTCACCATCGGGCTTCTGGAGTTCAAGGTAATAAGCAACCCGGGAGAAGGGTCCGATGGCATTGCGGTTGTCGACATTGTAAGCGACGGCACCGTTTTTGTAGTTGGCAGCATTGGGCACTTCCATGGAGAGCGCCAGAGTGTAGCTGCTGGACTCAGGGACATGGTTTGCGTACCCGCGAGGAGTGGCGGTGAAGAAAGTGCCAGTGCTATCGGCCGGCAGCTCCAGTGGGGTCGGCGTCAGGCGGTCGGACACCCCGTTCACCGTGACAGTGTAAGTGGCACCCGGCGCATGCTGGGAGGTGGTAAGAGTGATCACACGCTTGGACGCGTCCAGTTGGGCTGCGGATACGAGGAGGCCTCCGGTGATGCTGAAGTTTCCAGGGGTGGCAGCACTGTCTGCCACCGGTTTGCTGAAAGTCACTTTGACGTGAGTGCGGTCCACGTCACCACGCATGCGGACGATCTGGGGTGGACTGTCGTCCCCATTGACTCCGATAACTGCCTGGATGGCCGGGGCCCAGGCATCCGCCATGTGGTCATAGCCAGCCTGACCTGGATGCAGGTTGTCCGGCATTTCAGCCAGCGGCACAGCAGCCCTCATGTTTAAAAAGGTGACCCGGCGGCCCAGAGCAGCTTGAGCGTCCACCCGGGCTTGGACGAAGGGATTGAACTCGTTTTGGATTTTGGTGTTCGCGGGTTCGCCCCGTTCCATCAAGTTGGTCACGATGATGTGAGCAAAGGGCCGGAGGGTGGCGATCTTCGTAATCAAGCCATCGAGACGATTGATCGCAGTACTCGTGCTGAAATTTTGCCCGAAGTCGTTGGTCCCGATATGGACCAGTACCACGTCCGGATCCGCAATCTGACTCAGCCAGCCGACGAGGTTTGTGTCCAGTTCGTCGATCCGCCAGCCCCCGTGTCCTTGATGATCCGGATCAGGCAAAGAGGCCACGCCATTGCCCGTTTGAGTACCTACAAAGTCCACACTATACCCTGCCGTGGTGAGCAGTTGATAGAGCTTGTTGCGATAGCCCCCGGGCACAGATGATCCGAAGGTGATGGAATCTCCCAGCGGCATGATTCGGACAGGCGGGGCTTGCGCGCTGAGGGGCGAGATGAGGGCCGCGAGAGCCAGGAATGCAGTAGCAAGGCGTTGCATGAGGAAGCGAGGAGGAAGTCGGAGGGGCGCAAATGCAGCCGAAAATGAATTTCCTGCCACGAACCTAAATTTTTTGCAGGAAGCAGTTATTCAGACAAGCCTCTTTTTGTCATTTCAGGACAGAGCGCATTTTCCAAAAATTCTGGAGCCGATTTCACGCCGCACCATAGAAACTATGGTTTGAGGGCGAAGACGGGTTTCCTTGTACCATACCGCTTTCTCCAGCCGATTTGCCTCTGGAGTGGGATTCGAGAACCGCCGGGTATTTTGACCAATCTTGGTCTCGCCACTCTCCCAATCAGTTGAAGGAGAAGTGGCGACCCCTACGAGAATCGAACTCGTGTCGCATCAGTGAAAGTGATGTGTCCTAACCGCTAGACGAAGGGGTCGTTTGTGCGGGCTGAGAAGGTGGCGAGAATCCGGAAATGTGCAAGTGGATTTTGCTCAGTTTCTGGAACTTTCTTGTTTTATCAGGCGGTCCGTCGTGCGTCGAGTTGCCCCCTCGTGGCTCCGCAGGGCCTCATGCCCGGCACGGGCGATCTTCCCGGCCTCTGCGGGCATGCTGAGGAGCCGTTTGACCTGGTTTTTGAGCTCAGGGAAATCGGCCACCTGGACCGCGCCCCCCCGGGCGAGGAGCACGCGAATGAGCGCGCTGAAGTTCTCCATGTGCGGTCCAAAGAGCACCGGCTTGCCTGCCATGACAGCCTCAGCGGGGTTTTGACCGCCCGTGGCGA
>JBGGMQ010000586.1:0-7331 GCA_041287975.1 Verrucomicrobium sp.
GCGGCAACGGCGTGGTGTGTTTTCCTGAAATGCGCCGGGGCCGCATCGGCATTTGCGTGGCCACACAGATCGCCCGCTATGTTAAAGAATCGAACCCATTCCCCGGCTGGCATTCTCCCGAGATCGCGTGGGCCATGACCCAGGCGCAGCTGGCATGGTACCGTGCCATGGAGGAGAAAGGGGAAATGCGCCAGATCCGCACGGCCACGGAACTCAAGGCGATGGCCACACTCTGGATGAACGACCCTCCGGCGGATGCGCCCATCGGCTACATCCTCAGTCTGGAAGGTGCCGACTCAATGATCACTCTTGGACACCTTGAGCGTTCCTATGCGGATGGTCTGCGGGCCTTGGGCCCTGCTCACTACGGCGTGGGGACATATTCACCTGGCACGGAGGCGGAAGGCCCTCTCACCGCCAAAGGCCGTGAACTCGTAAAGCAGATGGACCGCCTCGGCATCATTATGGATGCCACCCACCTCACCGATGAAGCTTTCTGGGAGGCGGTGGAGTTGTTTCAAGGACCCGTCTGGGCCAGTCACCAGAACTGCCGCACCCTCGTGCCTGCCCAGCGCCAGTTCACCGATGAACAGTTGAAGCATCTTATCGAGCGGGGCGGCGTCATCGGCGCCGCTCTGGATGCCTGGATGATGGTGCCCGGTTGGATCAAATTCAAGACGCGTCCCGAAGACACCGGTGTGAACCTCCAGCACATGGTGGATCATATCGACCACGTCTGCCAGTTGGCAGGAAATTCCCTCCACTCCGGCATCGGCACCGACCTCGATGGTGGCTTCGGTCGTGAACAGGCCCCCATGGATCTGGAGACCATCGCCGACCTTCAGAAAGTCCCGCCCATGCTCGCCGCCCGAGGCTATTCTGAGGAGGACATCGCCAACATCATGCACGGCAATTTCCTGCGATTCTTGGAGAAGAATTTGCCTGGCTAAGGCTATATTGCCTCTCCATGCACTCTTCGAACGTCCTCTCCAAGCTCCGCAGCGGAGGTGTGGCACGCGTCTGCTCTTCGGGGAGCGCCTTGCCCTTTTTCCCGCACCATGCTTCACGTGCAGGCTATGATGCTGTGGTGCTGGACGCGGAACACCGACCCTGGCAACCGGTAGACGCAGCGCTGATGCTCACTCAGTGTCGCGTTGCGAATATTGACTCTCTCTGGAGGGCGCCTTCATCTGAGCCTGTGCTCCTGTCGCGAGTGCTCGAAGACGGCGCAACTGGCATCATGATGCCCATGGTCGAGACAGTGGACCAAGCGCGTGCTGCTGTCCAGGCGGCGCACTTTCCGCCTGTGGGGAACCGGGGCCTTGATGGGTCCTGGGTGGATGGCGACTTTGGCGCGCATGCGAAGGACGCTTATGTTGCCCATGCTTTGGCAGAGACGCTGGTCGTGCTGATGATCGAGTCGCCCGAAGGCGTGGCGAACGCTGACGAGATCGCGGCACTGGAGGGCGTGCATGTTCTCTTCATCGGTCCTGGGGACTTGTCCCTCCGACTGGGTTGCAAGAACTCCTGGCAGGATCCGAAGATGCGAACTGCCATCGATACCGTAGCCGCGGCCTGTCTCAGGCACGGCAAGGCGTTGGGGCACCCCGCCAAGAGTGCGGAAGATGCCCGGGGAGTCATTGGTCTTGGAGCCCGCTTCCTCATGATGGGAAGCGAGACTCAGGCCGTGCAGCAGCATCTGCAGGCGTGCCGGCAGATGCTCGATGAAGCGACTTCAGTGGCCTCAGGCTAGCTTGCCCTGCAGCACTCCGCGCGAGTCCTTGGGGTTCGCCTGTTTCTTCGCCAGACTGTTCAGGAACGCCACCTTCACGGTGCTGCCTTCGAACTCGCAGGTCACTGAGTCATGATGCGGTGTTTCATAGTACCTCCACATCATCTCCAGCGTGTTTGCTTTGGTCCAGGCCGCGCTGGCCGCCACTTTGAATGGCGTTCCCGCTGGTGAAGCTCCACCGGAAATGAGCCGGGGCGGCGTGCCGGGCATTCCCGTTTCACCCTTTTGCCAGGAGCCCTGGCCACAGCCGATGACATGCTCCTTGCCTCCCGCCTTGGCAGTGAAAACCACGCTGTCCGTTTTCAGATCAAACTTCACCTGCTCAATCCCAAGACCGTTGGTTTCCAGCGCGAACCATTTTCCACTCACATCCGCTGGTGGTTGGGCGCCTGACTGACCTGCCAGTGGCGGCAGATTCAAACCCGCCAGCGTGGAGCGAAGCTTTCCCTCTGCCACGGCATCCGCAGGCAGTGTAGCGTCCTTCTTCAGCGCGGGCAGCAGGTGTTCCCACACCAGATCCAGTTGATCCTGCATGCCGGAGGTTTCGCTGTTGATGGCAATCACTGTCTCTTGCTCGGGCAACACAATCGTGAACTGGCCAAACGCCCCGTCGCCCCGGTAGGCCCCATTCTGGCAGCGCCAGAACTGGTAGGCGTAGCCTTGCAGCCAGTCGTTCTTTTCCTTGGGTCGGGATGGCTTCGCCGGATCAGGCTGCTGAATTTTGAAGCTCGTTGCCTCCTCGATCCATGCCGCTGGCAGGATCTGTTTGCCCTGCCACTGGCCTTTCTGCAGGTAGAGCTGGCCAAACTTTGCCAGGGCTCCCGTGGGTACGCTCAAGCCCCAACCGCCGGTGTTGATCCCCAACGGACAGCTTTCCCAAGTCGGGCTCTGAATTCCCAGCGGCTCAAAAAGCCGCGGTGTCAGGTATTGCAGGATCGGCTGGCCAGTAAGTTTCTGCACGATGGCCGAGCACATGTAGGTGGCGGCACTGTTGTACATGAACACCGTGCCCGGCGTGTGCGTGATGGTCTGGGCCAGGAAGGTTCGCACCCAGTTTTCAGATTTCACCACGGTCTGGGTGGGCTCCTTCTCATTGCCCACCGACATCGTCAGCAGGTCTTTGACGGTCAGCGCTGCAAGGTTGTCGCTGACCTGCTCCGGCAGATCCTTGGGGAAGAATGACACCACTTTGTCAGTCACCTTCAGCCGCCCTTCAGCAACAGCAAACCCCACCGCCGTGGAGGTGAAGCTTTTACTCATGGAGTACAGCGTGTGCCGCAGGTCGGGCGCGTAGGGTGCCCACCAGCCCTCGGCGATTACGTGCCCACGACGCACCATCACCAGTCCATGCATCTCATGCTTGGCTGCGGCCAGCCCGTCGAGAAAGGCCTGGATGGCCGCGCTCGAAATCCCCTGGGCTTCCGGTGTGCTCCGGGGCAGGGTTGCCAATGAGGTCGGGACTTTGTCGTCAGCCCACAACATTCCCGCGGGTGCCCATGAGGTGAGGGCGAGGCTCGATCCGATCTGCTTGAGAAAAGTTCTTCGAGAGGCGTGCATGGCGCAAAGCATGGCCAGAAATTCATGGGAAGCTCAAGTGAATAAATGCTTCCGTGCGGCGTTATCCTTGCCCGTCAATTCGTCTCGATCCCTTCCATGCGACTCTCCCTCGTTTCCACTTTCCTGCTGGCACTGACCCTTTCCTGGGTCACTCCCGGTCACGCTGCCGACGACTACTTCCCACCGCCAGACAGCCAGGGCGGATGGCGAACCCTGAAGACCGCGGCAGAGATTCGTGAGAAGGCGGGCATGGCATTGTCCCGGCTGGAGCAGGCTTACTCGGTCACCGAGCGATGCAGTCAGAATGGCGGGCTGCTCGTGGTGCGGCGCGGCTATCTCGTCTTTGAGCGGTACTTCGGCCGGGCTCATCGCAACGCCAATCCAGACATGGCTTCCACTGGCAAGGCTTTCACGAGCATCGCCTGCGGCATCATGCTGGATGAATTCAAAGACAAGGTCCCCCAGGGCCTGGATACCAAGGTTTTCACAGACCAGTATCTTCCGGAAGCCTTCCCTCTGAATGACCCTCGCAAGGCGGAGATCAAACTCGGCCAGCTTCTCTGCATGACCGCCGGCTATTGGGGCGAAGGTCAAAGCCCCTCAGGACTGGTGATGAGCAAACAGTCGTCCCTGAAACCTGTGCCGGGGCAGAACATCAAGGATCTCGACCAGTCGTCCCTCAAAGTCCCGCTATGGACGGACCCCGGCGGCGGCTATTCCTACTCTTCGCCTTCCCCGCACATCGCCTCCATCGTGCTGCGGCACGTCACGGGCATGGAACTGCAGGACTACATCCGCACGCGCCTCGGTGATCCCATGGGCTGGGGCCCGTGGGGTTACTGCCTCCATCGCGGAGATTTTGACATGCCGCATGCCAACGGTGCCGGCAGCACGGCTCTACACGCCACGGACGCTCTCCGCTTTGGCTACTGCCTCTTGCGCAATGGGCGCTGGGGAGACAAGCAGTTGGTTCCTGCCAATTACATCGCCCTCTGCCACCAGCCCTCGCCCTACAATCCCCACACCCCGTTCTCGCTCCAGTTCGAGCACAACGCCGACGGCCATGTGGCCGGCGCACCGCGGGATGCGTTTTATAAATCAGGCGCAGGCGGCTTCGGCATCTTTGTCGTTCCTTCGCTGGATCTGGTCATCTACAAGCTCGGCGGCAAAGATGGTCAGTACGATCCTGCCCTTACCGGCTTGTCCCAGCCCTTTGAGTACGATGGTTCAAGAAACGACTGGCAGCCCATCCCCCGCACCGCCTTCCAGGAAGGCAGCCTCGGCGGCGACGACGGTCTCCGCCGCGTGCTGGAAATGGTCTCCGCCGCCGTGATGGATTGAGTTGGCATCCTCCTCCAACGTGGCAGGCAGGATCGATGACCTGCTTTCGAACCTCGCCCAACACCTGGCGACGGAGGAGCTTTGGAGTGCGGTGAGAATCACCGCTTTGAGAGGTCAAAAGCATCTTTATACGACAGACATCAGCGGAGCCCTAAGACTGCTGCCCTCAAGTCAGGCAAGGTTCAAACCTGTAACTCCTCCGGCAAAACGGCGGTTGTGCAAAAAGCACAAACCGCCGCTCCCTGGCCTTAGACTCCGGCTCACTGCGATGCGGGCTGACACGCTTCAGCATCACCTCACACCTGAGCCCCTCAGTCTTCGCGTTTCACCTCTACCTTCAGGAAGTGCCTCCAGTCGCGCACGTCGTGCGTGTTCCGGATCATCAGCGTCACCGGCACAGACCGCGGTGTCACGGGCGGACGCCGCAGGCGCAGCCCGACTTCCTGGGGAAGACGGTCGGCCTTGCGGGCATTGACCTTGCGATCCGCCAGCACACAGTTTTCCCAGGACGAGGGGCCACCCCGGGAACGAGGCACCACGTGGTCGATGTTGCCTTCGTGCCGGGTCAGCTTGCGCCCGGTGTACTGGCAGACGCCACCGTCGCGCTCCCAGATCCCCTTGGCCGTGAAGCTGGGGCGGTGCAGCGGCACCTTGTCATACCGGGCTGCCACCACCACCGTGGGCACCCGCACGGGGCCGTGTGTGGTGAGGACAGACTGGTCGTGTTCGCGCACGGGCAGCTTCAGCCACTGCTCCCAGGTGACGGGCGTGATGCTCTCGTCATCCTGCACATCCAGCGCTGTGGCGGCACCGGTGGAAAGCATGCAAAAGGCATCCGCAGGCGTCTTCACGTGAATGGCCTGCCAACATCGGTTCAGCACCAGCACGGTGCTCTTGTGCAGGATGTCAGACATAAAATACAGTATTGCAAAGTGAGTGTGTAATAAGAAAGTAATTGCCTAAAACCTTAAACGACCAACCAGACCCGGCACCCATGCGCGGGAGGTTGGACGGGAACCAAAGGACGCGAACCGTGGTGAAGCGGTTCGCGTCATTCGCGAATCTTCGAAGTCAGGAGCTGCCATTCTGGCTAGGCAGCCAGCGCGTGCACCCGGAAGAAGTGATCCAGTTCCTCGATGTCGCCGCAGGCGTCCACAGGATGGTTGAGGCCATCCAGACGCACCAGCTCCATCTCGATGAACGAGGAAAGTGCCTCCACCGGTGACGCTACCGCCAGTTCCACACCGGCCTGCTTCCGCAGAAGCAGCGCGGCGAGGGCCTCACGCACGTCGGATTCGTCGAGCACGGCATCCACCAGTTCCTGAAACACCATCGGTGGCTGCGTTTGGAATCTCTCGATCCAGCGGCAGGCCAGCAGGGGGCGCATCACGTACAGGTACTTCTTCAGGCTCACGAGATCCCTGCCACGCAGGTAGTCCCGGTAGTTGCCGAAGCCCATGTGCAGGTAGTGCACAAAACACTTCCGCGGCGAGTAGAACTCCTCTGCCAGGGCCCGGAACTGGTTGAAGAACGCCGGATCGCTCTGGTAAACCATCGGCGATCTCAGCCACTCCAGCAGCGAGGGATTGCTCTTGCGCAGCAGCCGCAGGGCCTTGCGCAGCTCCCAGCCGCTCACGTCCAGTTCGTCTTGGAGCGGCAGCTCGATCACGTCACGCCGTTCGTCGACGGACAGATACCAGTCCCGCTCATGCACATAGAGGAAGCGAACGTCGTAGTCGCTGTCCTGGGAGGCGAATCCCCAGGCCCGGCTGCCGCTCTCGCAGGCGTACAGCACACGCACCTTGCGCTCGGCTTCCAGATCCAGGATGGTCTTCTGGACCCGGCGCACAACGTCGGGAGAAAGCTGGGGCGGTGAGGGAGGGAGGGGAGTTCTCATGGGGAGATCGGGAATAGAGTCAGGGGAGGGGATGCGAGTGCAGCTGGCTGTACCGGGTTTGGAATTGAGGGCTCATCAGTGCGGCCACGTAACTGCCGACTTAGTCGAATGAGGGCGCAAAGTTATCCCGGGTGTTATCTCCAGTTAATCGGGAGACATAACACTGGCGTGCTGCAAGAAAGAGGGAGTGGGAGTTCCGGGTTCGCCCCTCTGCCAGCCGGAAAGCTGGCAGAGGGGGAATGGTACCGGAGTTAGTGGGGGATCAGTGTCAGGTGAAGGCGGGCCTCCTTTCGTTGAAATTGCGGTTGAGTTTGGTCTTGGGGTGGAAAACAAAAAACCCTGCCGGCCTTGGTAGGGCGGGCAGGGTTCGCGAAACAATGGATGTCACCATCAGATCTGAAACTGCCTGCCTCGGGCCTCGTGCGCTGCCTGCTTGCTATCTACGCAGACGAGCGCGACAAGACGGACGGCCGGAATGGCAAAGAACATGCCGGAACGCGTCAGCCATGTCGCTGCGGGCGTTTGCAAGTTGCTGTTCCGGTAGGAGTTCATGAATGGTTTTGAAGTTGGCGGATAATAAGTGGAGTGCATAACTTGGTCAATATCTTTTGATGTAATTTTCGGTGACACCGGCTTCCAGCCGGTGCGTGTTACTGGCGTCCCGCCGGATCAGTCGCAGTAGGACAGGTTTCAGGATGGCGCCCATCGCCAAGTTATTCCTCGTACTACGGCCCCCCAGCCCGG
>JBGGMQ010000587.1:0-3101 GCA_041287975.1 Verrucomicrobium sp.
GAGACCGATCTGGGTGAAGATGTTGTTGTCACCATCCGTGTACCACACGCCCACCATGGCGGAGAGCAGGGCCATGGGCACGATCAGCAGCACGGCGAAGGGCAGCTTGAAACTCTCATACTGGGCTGCCAGCACCAGGAACACGAGCAGGATGCTGATGGGGAAGACCAGCATGCCGGTGTTGCCCGCGAGGATCTTCTGATACGTCAGCTCTGTCCAGTCCAGCACCATACCTTTGGGCAGAGTCTCAGCGGCAAGCTTTTCCATGATGGCCTCGGCCTGACCGGAGCTGAATCCCGCAGCGGGCATGCCGTTGATCTCTGCAGCGGGGAAGCCGTTGTAGCGCATGGCGCGGTCAGGACCATAGGTTTCATTCACCGTCACTAGCGAACCCAGCGGCACCATCTCCCCCGCTGCGTTGCGGGTCTTGAGACGCAGAATGTCTTCCGCATTGCTGCGGAACTCCGCATCCGCCTGGGCCACGACCTGATAGGTGCGGCCGAAGCGGTTGAAGTCATTCACATACAGCGAGCCAAGATTGATCTGCATGGTCTCGAAGATGCCGGCAAGAGGCACCCCCTGTTGCTTGGCCTTGGCACGATCGACATCCGCATCGAGCTGCGGGTTGTTGATCGTGAAGCTGGTGAAGAGTCCGGCAAGGCCCGGGGTCTGGTTGGCTTTGGCGATCAACGCCTGCGTGGCGTTGTAGAGTTCGTCATAACCGAGACCGGCGCGGTCTTCCACATAGAACTTGAAGCCCCCGGTGGTGCCGAGACCATTCACCGGCGGCGGCGTGAAGATGGCGATGAAGGCCTCCTGGATATTTCCAAACTCCGCATTAAGTTGCTTCGCAATCTCGGCCCCCGACATGCCCGGGCCTTTGCGTTCTTCAAAGGACTTGAGCGTCGTGAAGGCAATGCCAGAGTTGGGGCTGTTGGTGAAGCCGTTGATGGAGAGACCAGGGAAGGCCACGGCATCCGACACACCCGGGTGGTTCATGGCAATCTCTGTCATGCGGCGGATCACGGCATCGGTGCGGTCAATGGTCGCCCCTTCGGGGAGCTGGGCAAAGGCAATGAGGTACTGCTTGTCCTGTGCTGGCACGAAACCCGAGGGCACCTTCTTGAACATGGAGGCCGTGAGGAACAGGAGCCCCCCATAGACGACCAGGGCGATGAGGCTCACGCGGATGAGGCGGGCCACCCCGGCACTGTAGGTGTGGGAGGCCCACTCAAAGAAGCGGTTGAAGGGGCGGAAGATCCAACCAAAGGCCCAGTCCATCGCCTTGGAGAGCTTGTCCTTGGGCGCATGGTGATCGCGGAGCAAGAGAGCGCTCAACGCAGGTGAAAGCGTAAGGGAGTTGAAGGCCGAGATCACCGTGGAGATGGCAATGGTGATGGCGAACTGCTTGTAGAACTGGCCGCTCAAGCCGGTGATGAAGGCCGTGGGCACGAACACTGCGGAGAGCACCAGCGCCGTGGCCACAATGGGCCCCGTCACTTCGGTCATGGCCCGCTTCGTCGCCTCCACCGGAGAGTAGCCGAGGGCAATGTTTCGTTCCACGTTCTCCACGACCACGATGGCATCATCCACCACAATCCCGATGGCCAGCACCAGGCCGAAGAGGGAGAGCGCATTGATGGAGAAGCCAAGTGCACTCATGATGGCGAAGGTGCCGATGAGCGAGACGGGCACTGCCGCCAGCGGGATGATGGAGGCTCGCCAGGTCTGAAGGAAGAGGATCACCACCAGCACCACGAGGATGATGGCCTCGATCAAGGTGTGCACCACGGCCTCGATGGAGTGGCGCACGAACACGGTGGGGTCATAGGCAAAGGCGTACTCAAGCCCCTCAGGGAAGGTCTTCTTCAGCTCCAGCATCTTCTCCCGCACGGCATCCGACACGGCAATGGAGTTGGCTCCTGGAAGCTGGAAGACGGGAATGGCAACGGCAGACTTGTTGTTAAGCAGCGAGCGCAGGGCGTATTCCGAGGCTCCGAGCTCCATGCGCGCAATGTCCTTCAAGAGCACACGCTCACCACGGGCACCGATCTTCACGACGATTTCACCGAACTCCTCCTCCGTCACGAGACGGCCCTTAGTATTGATGAGGAGTTCGTTGTCCGTGACATTGGGGTTTGGCTGCTGGCCGACCGAGCCAGCGGCGACCTGCACGTTCTGCTCACGGATGGCGGCCACCACATCACTGGCGGTGAGGCCACGGGCTGCCACCTTGTTCGGGTCCAGCCAGATGCGCATGGCGTAGTCTCCTGAACCAAAGAGCTGAACCTGGCCCACGCCTGGAAGACGGGCGAGCACATCCCGCACCTGGAGGGTGGCGTAGTTGCGCACGAAGATCTCATCATACCGGTTGTCCGGGGAGAAGAGGTGCACGAGCAACGTCATGTCGGGCGAGCTCTTCACCGTGGTGACGCCGATGCGGCGCACTTCCTCGGGCAGCTTGGGTTCGGCCTGAGAGACGCGGTTCTGCACCATCACCTGGGCTTTGTCGGGATCGGTGCCGAGCTTGAAGGTCACCGTCAGCGTCATCACGCCGTCCGTCGTGGCCTGGGAGAACATGTAGAGGGAGTTTTCCACGCCGTTGATGGACTGCTCCAACGGCGTCGAGACCGTTTCGGCAATCGTCTTGGGGTTGGCCCCAGGATACCGGGCTGTCACCACCACGGTGGGCGGCACGACTTCCGGGTACTCACTGACGGGTAGAATCCAGAGGGCAATCGCGCCCACCAGCAGGGTGATGATGGACAAGACACCCGCGAAGATGGGGCGCTTGATGAAGAATTCGGAGAAGTTCATGACATGGGAGGCTGGGATAAGGGCAAAGCGGCGGCTGAACCCGGCACAGGAGGCGGGGCGGACGTGGAGTGAAGGGAAACGCTGCGCTCCGGCAGGGGGAGTCAGGGGCGCAGCGCGGTCTTGGGGTGGAAAAGTTATTTCATGGCAACGGCGGCCGTTTCCGGACTGACCGTCATGCCGGCACCGACGCGCTGGGTGCCGTTGACGATGACGCGGTCAGAAGGAAGGAGGCCTTCCCGGATGACCCGTTTCCCGTTGACGAGGGAGCCAAGTTTCACGGTCTT
>JBGGMQ010000588.1:0-3880 GCA_041287975.1 Verrucomicrobium sp.
TGGGAGCAGAAGGGACATTGAGCGGCTCATCCGTATTCCTCGAACCCTATGTCTCCTACGGGGAGGGCGGGGAGATTGCCGCGAGTCTGGGCCTGGGATTCCGCCATCTGTTTGGGAGCCAGCCCATCAGCGCACTCACCCAGCACGACGGACACCAGGCAGGTTTCTGGGAGGAGGGCGTCATCATTGGTGCCAGTATGTTTGTGGACATGCTGGACACGGAGTCTGACAACCAGTTCTGGCAGCTGGGATTTGGCCTGGAACTGCAGACACGCTACGTGGAACTGCGCGGGAACTACTACCTGCCGCTGACAGACCGGCAGCTTGCGGAGGAACGCCGCACCCGACAGACCCTGCAATCCAGCCGCAGCGCAGACAGCACGTCGGTAACGAGCTCCGGCGACCCTTTTGCCACAGGCAATTTGATTGCTCAAGACGCCGTGTTCACCACCCGCCGCACAACGACAACTCGGAGCACTACCATTGAAAGCCTGTTCCGCCGTTACGAGGAGGGCATGGAGGGCTGGGATGCAGAAGTGGCTTTCCTGGTGCCAGGGGTGGACAAATACCTGGATGTAAAGCTCCTCGCTGGCTATTACAGCTATGACAACCAGCCCTTCGGCCCACAGCAAGGTGGCACCGGCAATGTGCAAGGCTGGAAAGGTGGCGTGGAAGTCCGACCTGTACCCGCAGTGATCCTGAGCGGCACGTGGTACGAGGATGACAGACTCACTGGTGGTGACTGGACTGCAGGGGTGCAGTTACAGATACCTTTTGAAGCTGGAGATCTGGGTGATGGCAAGGGCTTCTGGAGCCGTATCGGTGAGTCCTTCCGCCCACGCCGCCGCCACCTGGTAGAGCGCATGGCGGAGCCTGTGCATCGTCAGAATGCAGCGGTCAAAGTCGCCAGCAGCGAGGAAAAGAGCCAGCGGGTGGTGGCCGTGAAAACCAAACGCGTCACGCGCGTTGTTTCCCAGAGCCAGCGCAGGATCGTCCTTGAAGATGACGTGGTCTTTGCGAACAATGGCGCAGATGTCGGCAACGGAATTCAGACGGGCATGGTGGCTGGCACAGGCACAGCAGAGACTCCGGTGGATACCGTGCAAGCAGCGGCCACCATCGCGGGCAACAACAGCACGGCGACAGGTCGTGTGTGGAATGTGTACACCCAGGGGGGCACAGGCACTCCCTACAATGACAGCGTGACACTCACGGGAAGCACCCGCTTCATCAGTTCGCAGCAGGGCATTGCGGGAGTGCAAGGCAAGGTCTTTGGTGGCAACACTGCCCGGCCAAACATCATCGGTGGATTCAATGCGGATGCCTCATCCACTCCAGCCATAGCCTTCTTTGAACTCAACGGCTACGACGTGAGTGGCGGCTTTCAAGGTCTGACCGAGGGCGTCTTCGTGCTCGATGTACCGACAAGCATCATAAGGAACAATGTGGTGCATGATGTGGCAGGCGGCGATGGCATCAGCATCTTTAGCGTATTCTCCCCGATGACAGCAGTCATCTCGGACAACGAAGTGACCTCAGTAAGCGGCTCAGGCATCAGCGTCGTATCAGGTGGCCTTGAAAGCGTGAACGCGGTCGTCCAGCGCAACACCATCACAGGAGCTGGTGTGGACGGCATCTCTGTGAATGTGTTTGAGAACCAGTTCTCCGGATTGATTGATGGCAATGAAATCAACGCCACTACTGGCAACGCCATCAACATAGGAGTCTCCGGAGGCACATGGCTGGCCAACGTCACCTCCAATGTGGTGAACGGAGCGGGTGCCAGCGGCATCCTGATCGACGCCACGAATGCCAACTGGACCGGTAACGTCTCCAGCAACGAAGTCACCGATACGGCAGTCTCAGCCATCGCCATCTCGGCAAGCTCCGACAATGGAGTGGGCACCTTCTGGAATGGCAACGTCTCCTCTAACAGCGTGTTTGCCAACACGGGCGACGGACTGGTGTTCAGCAACAACGGTCCAGGCACGGGCAACCTCTTCTTCACCGGTTCTTTCACGGGCAATTCAGCCTCGTTCAACACCGGCACAGGAATCTTCACGGACGTGATTGGCGCTGGCTCCACCTTCCTCGGCGGCCCCTTCAATGGGAATACCGCCACCTTCAACGGGATCAACTTCGACAACAATCCTGTGTTCTTCGGCACCCCTTAATCCCCGCCACACGGGAAGGCAGCCCCTCTTCAAGTTAACAGCCGGAACCCCAGCGGGTTCCGGAAGGTGAGAGTCATGCCCCGTTCCAGCGCTGCATCCTGCTTCCCGCCAACTGTTTGCCAAAAATCCAGTCCAAGCCTTTCCCCTCCCAAAACCGCAAGCCACAAACTAGATGAAAACAGAATCAAGACCAAGAAAGTCCCCTTCCCAGTGCCCTCCACTGGGCTCCCGCATCCTCGGACTTACCGCAGGTGCGGCCGTGGTGCTCACCTCGATGCTGACGCCCTCCGGCACCAGCTTCGCCTCCAGCCACAGCGATGCCCCGCTGATCAAACTCGATCCCCAGGCGAACCTCACCGATGTCTATGCCTTCATCCGGCAGCGTCCCAGTGGTGAACAAGCCCTCGTAGTAGAGGTGAATGTGCGCCCCTTTTCCGAGCCCGGAGACGGAGTGATGTATGATGCGTTTTCTTCTGATGCGCTCTACAGCATTCACATCACCCATCCCGTAACGGGAGCAGAGACTCAACGGTTTGACTTTCAGTTTTCGCCGGTGGACATCGCTTCCGGAGGTAATTACAAGAATCCCAACACGATCCTGCGCTATGGCAACGGCGGGATGAAAATCGAAACAGTGGGAGATGCCGCCCAGAACTACACCCAGACGTACACGGTGACCAAGGTGGTGAATGGCGTACGCACCCTGCTGCCAGGCGCAGCCCTGCCTGTAGCGCCGCCTAACGTGGGTCTCAATACGACATACAAATACAATGACCCTAACACGGGTGCCGCCATCTCTGGAGCACTCACCCGGCCCACGCTGGATCCCTACACCGCACAGACCACCCTCGACCGGACGCTGAGCGGGGTGACCTACACCCTCTTCTGCGGACCGCGCGAGGACGCCTTCTATGCAGACACGCCGGGCATCTTTGACCTGCTGGACGGTCGCATCCTGGACAATGGATCCGGCGATCCTCAAAAGATCACCCCGGGTCTGGGGCAGCAGGGCGGCGGTGTGGATGGGTTTAAAGGGTATAACGTGCTGCACTACGCTATCGTGATCCCCCTCTCCTCTCTCAGCACCTTCACCTACACAGGGGCGCTTCAGCCTCAGAGCACAGGCGTGGGTGTCTATGCCTCCGTGAGCCGTCCGCGCACTACTTTGCGCTCGGCCACCGCCCCGGACTCGTCCTCCGGACCCTATGTGCAGGTGAACCGCCTGGCCAACCCGCTCTTCAACGAAGTGCTGGTGGCGCTGAAAGACAAAGACAAATACAACCGCACCCTGCCTACGGCCGATGCGGCAAACTTTGCCACCTATGCTCTGAATCCAGAAATCGCAGCGCTGTTGAATCTTGTCTTCACTCAGAACTTCCAGACTACCAATCGGACTGATCTTCAGGCCATTTACATCCCGGACGTCATTCGAGTGAATACCACAACGGGTCCAACTCGCACTTCGGGTGATCCTGGATTCAACCGCTTGAGCTTTATTGGCGGAGATGTGCTTGCCGCCACAGGTGGAAACGTCCCAGCGGGATGGCCCAATGGACGGCGCTTCGGGGATGACGTCGTGGACATTGCGCTGACGGCCATCGCCAATGGCCCCACTTTTGCCATGCCCTTGACCGTTGTCGGTGACAATGTGGATGCCAACGACCAGGCGCACAACCGGACCTTCCCCTATGCCGCCACGCCACACG
>JBGGMQ010000589.1:0-2932 GCA_041287975.1 Verrucomicrobium sp.
TGAAGGGAATGCCTAACACAGCCCAGGATTGGCCGAGCTTAAGCGAGGCTACCCTGGGTACCCACGATCCAATACGTCAGGTGTGGATGCCGACTATGCTTCCTTTTACCTCCGAACACGGAAAGCACCCAGGTCAACTCAGCCAACGCTAGCGGGAGCTTCATGCCACCCACGAGCAATCCCCTACCCGGCTCGCGCTTCAGGTCCTGAACGACCTTCTCCAGATCCCCTCGCACGAACTCCGCATTCCAATCGACTTGGTCCAGGGTGCTCGATACGACATACTTCTTTGCCGCGTCGATCGTGTCGCATGATGTACTCCTGGAGCGGACTAACGGATCAAGGCGAGGCACCGACAGAATGAAAAAGCATCACAGAATGGACGTCACTTCCGGTTGGCTCCAACGCCTTGTTCGCTTTGGATTCTTTTTACGGCTTCTTCAAGATCAAGTTTGAACAGTTCGTATTCCCCTTTGGCGTTTTTTTCAATCCATTCAACCTTACCTTCTGGGCTGATTGGACGCATGTCATACTTCTCACTGTAATGATAATGACCTTGCTCGGGATTGAGGAACGCCAGATACCGACCTCTCTCGATAGGTTGCCAAACAGCCGAACTCCCTGGAATCGTTGATCCAATGATAGCGATCTTTCGTTTGTCGGGCGTGGGATTGTGGTCCGACTTCAGCGTCTGCGTCACTTCGCCTTCCGCAACGTAAACTTTCGAAGTTTGGTCGCCTCCGGTGGAAACGGTGACTTCAGTTACCTTCTTCACATCCACAACGACCACAAGTGCCGCTCGATCGAGAAAATCTTTAATAGGAGCGAAAAGTGCTTGCCCTCCACACGCAGATCCCAACCCGCACATGAGGAAAGTGGTGATGAAAGCAGTGGGTTTGAGAATCTTCATATGGGTTAGGACGCGCGACCGCGAGGAACCTTGGATTTTTCGTTCAGCGAACGTTTAAGCTTTGCCGTCCACCGGGGCGTGGCAGCATGGCGGGCCCGAGTCATGCAAAGCACCAACGCCAGGCAAGCCCGGGGCGATTGCCACCAACGCCTTGTTCGCCCTTGGTTGGTGGGTGATCGTTGTCATACCAAGCTCCTGCTTCGGTTGCTGAACGGCCTTCCCCTGATCCCCGCGAACGAATTCCGCGTTCCAATCGACCTCGTCCAAGGTACTCGACACGACATACTTTATTGCCGCGTTGACCGTGCGGCGAAAGGGTTCCAACCAAGCGGGCATCTCTCCCGTCCACGTCGGCCGAAACGCGGCCATCATTTCACAGGACACTCTGCCAAAGAGAAGAGCTGATGCGCCCGAACGTTAATGATGAGCCACGACCATGGTTAGCGGGACGGCCATGGGAGGTGGCTCTGGAGCCTTGTCAGCCTAGCCTGAGGTTCTTGCTCTCATCTTGGCGTCAGCGAATGCACAGCCATAAGCAACGGAACCAGAAACCAGTGCCGCGACGAGAATAGCGATGACGAGATCGGGTCGAGACATGCCGGCGAAATGGCAACCAAGGCCCGTCAGTGTCGTGCTGAGGACGAACGGAATGGTTGGGGCGATGATGTTTTTCATGGCGCGCAGTGAGTTTGACCTGAGACCTTAAACTCAACCACCTTACTGTGTGGCGCAAGTGGAACTTTTAACCTACCTCAGCACCGACGATGCCTAAGGTGCCTGGCTGTAGCGCCTTGGCTAAGCACGTTCAGGCCGTCTTGGAATCATCGCTTCGTAGGCTGCAGAATTGAGCCTCTGCGCTTCCGCAAATATGTTCCGCTCCTCTTCGGAACGCCATTTGAGTTTTAGGTCCCCGCCCAATCTTTTCCTAATGCGATAATCCCAATCGATTCCCCCAGCCTGCCCAGGTTCACCCCAGCCTTCCGCCAAGGCAACCAACTCTGCCGCATACTCTTCAGCTTCCCGTTCGGAAACGTCAAAAGTCTCGACGACCAGCCGCTGGACTTTGCCAACAAGGGGAGTGACGGGGAAGATGCTCATGGACTCGATGCCCACCGACTAAGCTGTAATGACCGCCGGGGCAAGGGTGTGCGCGTGGAATCGGGATGGTGGATTGGACTAACGGAACACATGGAAGGCAGAGAAGACCCAGTGGATTAATTCATCGTCTCGCACGGCACTGAGGGTGGACGATGGTGCTCATGACGGGGTCAGGTCAACTACTCGTGCTCCCCGGCAAAGCGGGTAGGACGCAAGAAAATCCGTTACCAGGGTCGTCATCACCGCGATGGAATCGCCATAGAGATAAAGAGCGGTCTCGGTCGGCCCCTGCCAATGAGCCTCCACTGAACCATGTCCACTCAGCAATCTGTCCAACTCTGAAACGACGAAGTTGCTATCGCAATCTCGATAGACTTCATCAGGCAGGTTAACACCATCCAAGTAAACGCCGAATCCCTCTCGAATTCCAAAAGGTATCTCCTGTTGAATGCTCTCTCCCGAAAAGACCCTCAGTTTCGATCCTCTGGGTGCTCCACGCTGCTCAAGAAACTGAATGATTGAGGGGATGATCGTCTCAGATGGGTGAAGAAGCATGTGAAGATCACAGAATGCAATCTCCCCGTCCTTGTTTTGCATAGTGCCCCCACCATCAACCTCTCCCGCTCCAAGACCATCCAGATACTCCGTCAATGGATCCTCGTAGACGTCCCCTCGCTGGATGGGGCCGATCTTGTGGTTGAACTCCGCCGTCGCACTGATGCGGTTGTCGGGATCAAGTAGTTCACCGGACCTGGAGAACAGACTCGTTATGGCAGAGAAAAAGGCGCTTCGCTGAATTGAGTGGGTAGATTCTGGCGTTTTTGGAGATGTTTGGTAGATCATGGGCATGGATCAGAACAGCTTGTTTGAGGCGGGGTTGGGCTTGGAGGCACCCTGGAAGGTCACGGGCAGCGGCCTGGAGCG
>JBGGMQ010000590.1:0-3534 GCA_041287975.1 Verrucomicrobium sp.
TGTCTTCGTCGCTCAGTTCATCCATGCCCAAGATGGCGATGATGTCCTGAAGGTCCTTGTAGCGCTGAAGCACGCGCTGAACGCCACGAGCGACGCGGTAGTGCTCCTCACCCACGATGTCTGGAGCGAGCGCCTTGGACACGGAAGCGAGAGGATCCACCGCAGGGTAGATGCCGAGCTCTGCCAGGGAGCGCTCAAGCACGACGGTGGAGTCAAGGTGAGCGAAGGTGTTGGCGGGAGCCGGGTCGGTAAGGTGATCCGCAGGAACGTAAACGGCCTGCACGGAGGTGATGGAACCCTGCTTGGTGGAGGTAATACGCTCCTGCATGGCACCCATTTCGGAGGCCAGCGTCGGCTGGTAACCCACGGCGGAAGGCGTACGGCCAAGAAGTGCGGACACCTCGGAACCGGCCTGGGAGAAACGGAAGACGTTGTCCACGAAGAGGAGCACGTCCTGGTTCTTCTCATCGCGGAAGTACTCAGCCATCGAGAGGGCGGAGAGAGCGACACGAAGACGGGCACCGGGAGGCTCATTCATCTGACCGTACACAAGGGCCACCTTGGACTCCTTGAGGTTGTCCGGCTTGATAACGCCGGAGTCGATCATTTCATGGTAAAGGTCATTGCCTTCACGGGAGCGCTCACCCACACCGGCGAACACGGAGAAACCACCGTGCGCTTTGGCGATGTTGTTGATCAGCTCAAGAATAACGACGGTCTTGCCCACGCCGGCACCACCGAAGGCACCTGCCTTACCACCCTTGGTGAAGGGGCAGATAAGGTCGATGACCTTGATGCCCGTTTCAAGAATGGCGGCGGAGGGATCCTGGTCGACCAGCTTCGGAGCGGGGCGGTGGATGGGGTAACGCTTGGCGGCGTTGACGGGGCCTTTTTCGTCCACTGGCTTGCCAGTGACGTCGAAGATACGGCCAAGAGTTTCTTCACCCACAGGAACGCTGATGGCAGCACCGGTGTCACGCACCGCCATGCCGCGCACGAGACCGTCCGTGGTGGTCATAGCCACAGCGCGCACCCAGCCATCGCCGAGGTGCTGCTGGGTTTCCAACACGAGAGTGGTGTCATTGCCGTAAAGCTTGTAGTCAATCTCCAGGGCGTTGTAGATGGCGGGCAGCTCGCCCGATTTGGAAAAGTCGATGTCCACGACGGGTCCGATGACCTGGGCGATGCTACCGATGTTGTTGCTCATGTTGTTCCTTTCGAAGAATGTTTGGGGAGGCGGGGCGGGGCGGGCGGGCTTGCTTGGGGCGGTGGGGCTCTGTCTATTCGAGAGCCTTCATGGCCGTCGTGATTTCCAGCAGTTCTGTCGTGATCCCAGCCTGACGCAGCTTGTTGTACTCGAGGGTGAGGTCCTTGATCATGCTCTTCGCGTTGTCCGTCGCGCTCTTCATGGCGACCATGCGTGAGCTGTGTTCGGAGGCGCGGGCCTCAAGGATCATCTGGTAGACGATGTAGTCGAGGTACTGAGGAAGGACTTGGTCGAACACGGCGCGGGGGCTGGGCTCGAACACATACTCCTGCACTTCGGAAACGGCGGCAGGAGGAGGCACATCGGCACCCATGCCTTCAAATGGTTTGGGCTTGCCAATGGTAACCGGGCTGATGGGCAGGATGGTCTCCACGAGAGGCTCCTGACGCAGCACGTTCACGAAGTTGGTGAAGGCCACCTTCACGCGGTCATACTTCCCGTCCAGAAACTGCTGCATGAGGTACCGGGAGATCGGCCGGGTCTCGGCGAATTTCACAGGGTCCTTCACGCTGAAGTCAGCAACGAGGCTCTTCTTGAGCTTGCCGAGAGAGTTGCGAAGCTTGCTGCCGACGGTGATGTAGGCCACATCACCACCGGTCGTCTTCTCAATCAGGCGACGAAGGAGGTTCGTGTTCAACCCACCGCAAAGGCCTTTGTCCGTGCTGACCACGAGGATCAATTCACGGTTGCCTTCGCGAGTCTCAAGGAGGGGGTGACTTTCGTCACCGGTCTTGTCCTTGAGGCTCACCAGCACCTTGTTGACCAGCTCCGCATAGGCACGACCAGACAGAGCCTGGTCCTGGGCGCGCTTCATTTTGGAAGCGGCCACGAGCTGCATGGCCTTGGTGATCTGGGCCGTGTTTTTGACCGACTTGATGCGTCGGCGGATGTCGCGGGTGCTGGGCATCTGAGGTGTTGCGTTCCGGTGTCAGGATTCCGTGGCGCAGAAGATCATCTGGGTGATCTGGTCTGCGCCTGCCTTGCGGCGTGGACGTTGCTTACTTCCAGCTGGCCTTGAAGTCGGACAGGGCGGTCTTGAGTTCCGCCACGATGTCTTCCTTGAGCTCCTTCTGGTTGCGGATCTTCTCGAGGAGGGAGGACTTGCGGGTTTCAAGGAACTCCTCGAACTTGCCCTGGAACTCCTTCACGCGATCAACAGTGACGTCATCGAAGCCGCCGTTCTGCATGGCCCAGAGCACGCTGGCCATGATTTCGAGGGACTTGGGATTGTACTGGCCCTGCTTGAAGAGCTCCACAATGCGCTGACCGCGGTCGAGCTTGGCCTTCGTGCCAGCGTCGAGATCGGAACCGAACTGGGCGAAAGCGGCGAGTTCGCGGAACTGGGCGAGGTCGAGCTTCGTGGTACCGGAGACCTTCTTGATGGCCTTGGTCTGGGCAGCGGAACCCACGCGGGAAACGGAGAGACCCACGGAGATGGCAGGGCGGACGCCTTGATAGAACAAGTCCGTCTCAAGGAAGATCTGGCCGTCCGTGATGGAAATCACGTTCGTGGGAATGTAGGCGGACACGTCACCCGCCTGCGTTTCGATGATCGGCAGAGCGGTCATGGAGCCACCACCAGCAGCGTCGGAAAGACGGGCGGAGCGCTCAAGCAACCGGCTGTGAAGGTAGAACACGTCACCGGGATAAGCTTCACGACCGGAGGGGCGGCGGAGCACCAGGGACACCTGGCGGTAGGCCACGGCGTGCTTGGAAAGGTCATCAAAGATGATCAGAACGTCTTCGCCACGATCCATGAAGTATTCACCCATGGAACAACCCGCGTAAGGAGCGAGGTACTGGTTCGTAGCGGAGTCGGAAGCGGCGGCACTCACGATGATCGTGTAGGGCATCGCGCCAGCGTCTTCGAGAGTTTTGATCACGCGAGCGACGTTGGCCTGCTTCTGGCCCACGGCCACGTAGATGCAGATCATGCGCTTGTGGCCCTGGAGGGAGCCTTCCTCAGCGGCCTTGTTCTGGCGGGCCTGGGAAATGATGGTGTCCACGGCGATGGTGGTCTTGCCGGTGGAGCGGTCACCAATGATGAGCTCACGCTGGCCACGGCCGATCGGGATCATGGCGTCCACGGACATGATGCCGGTCTGGACGGGCACGCTCACCGACTTACGCTTAACAATGCCAGGAGCGATCTTTTCGACAGGGTAGAAGCCGTCAGCCTTGATGTCACCTTTGCCATCGAGAGGCTCACCGAGAGCGCTCACCACGCGGCCGAGCAGGGCATTGCCCACGGGCACTTCGAGCAGACG
>JBGGMQ010000591.1:0-3748 GCA_041287975.1 Verrucomicrobium sp.
GCGCACACCTCAATGGCGCCATCCTCTTCGCCTCGGGAAACACCCGGGCTTCAGCACTGGCCCAAGTGGGCGCCGGAGCGGAGACCTTGGGCCAGCCGGACATTGCCCTCGTTGCCTATGGAGAACTGGCCAAGCTGAACACCCCGGTCAGACTGCAGACCTTCAAACGAATCTACCAGCTCAGCGAGCAATGCCAGGACGCCGCTGGCATGCTGAAGGCTGCCAATGCGCTTCTGGAACTGGAGCCAGCCCTGCTCTCCTATGCGAACAAGCAGGATTACCTGCGATTGATTACCGGCATCCAGCTCGATGAGGCCGTCAATCACGCTTTCCATTCCACCGACACCGCTCCGGATGACAAATCGATGGTACACTTGTCCAGGTCGCTGGCTGCTTCTTACACGGGTGACCAGAGCAGCTTGAAGGAAAGCCTGGAAACCGCCTCGAGCCTCGCCTCAAAACTGGAGCCCGGCCCCAAAGCGGTCCTTGCCGGTCTCTTGTGGCAGGCAGGGAAGCGGGAAGCTGCCGCCGTCCTCGCCCGGGAAGTGTCCAGCCCCGAAATCTTGGAGGAAGAACGCTGGTTCCTGGAGCCGATCAAACAGAACTGAGCGGACAGCCTTCACCGTGAATGACCCAGGGCGTTTACTCGATGCTCAAGGTGACCATTTCGTTACATTGGTGTCATTGCTGAGCCTCCTTGCTCGATCCTAGGCTAGGCGGATGAATCCATCGAGATCGTCCGAGCCGCTCACCTCATTCCAGTCCCTCGTCACCGACGCCGTTTCCCGCAGAGACTTCGTGCGGATGGGCCTGGGCAGTCTGGCGGTGGGCTTCTTCGCCGGAGAGGCACCATCCAAGGAATCCGAGACGTCGCTCTTCAGCTTCCAAAGCGTGCCGGTGAGCGCTGATGACACGGTCAACGTCCCCAACCAGTACGTTCCGAAGGTCCTGTATGCCTGGGGCGATCCCGTGAATGGGGAAGGTCCGGCCTTCAATCCCGACGCCAAAAATTCTGCCGAGGAACAGGAACAACAAGCGGGCATGGGACACGATGGCATGCAGTGGTTTCCCTGGCCCGGCGATCTCGATGACCGCTCCGACCGTGGCCTGCTGGTGATGAATCACGAATACACGGATCAGGGTCTGCTGTTCAATGACGGCCTCGAGCCCATGACCGGGGACAAAGTCCGCAAGTCGCAGGCAGCACACGGGGTGTCAATCATTGCCGTGGAGAAGAAGGACGGTGAATGGAAGGTCGTCCCCTCCAAGTGGTCACGCCGCGTCACTGCCAGTACTCCGATGACACTCACGGGACCGGCAGCCGGATGCAACCACGTGCAGACGAAGGCGGATCCCAAGGGCCTCACGGTCCTGGGCACGTTCAACAACTGCGCCAGCGGAAAGACGCCATGGGGCACCTACCTTGCCTGCGAGGAGAATGTGCACGGCTACTTCGGATCCGATGATGCAGACTTCAAACCCGGACCGGACCAGAAGCGCTATGGCTACAGCGCCACCGGGGCCTCCTTTGAGCCGGAACAGGGCAAGGTCACTTCACTCTATCACTGGTGGAAGCATGACCAGCGCTTCGATCTTGGAAAGGAACCCAACGAAGCCAATCGCTTCGGCTTCGTGGTGGAGATTGACCCGCAGAACCCGGCCTCTGTCCCACGCAAGCACACGGCTCTCGGCAGGATCAAACATGAGAACGCGGCCGTCACCCTGAGCAAGGGGAAGCGGGCCGTCGTCTACATGGGCGACGACGAGAAGAACGAATACATCTACAAATTCGTCAGCACCGGCACGTATGATCCCGCCAATCGCGAAGCGAACCTGAAGCTGCTGGAGACCGGTACTCTCTACGTGGCGCAATTCACGGAGGGCGGCACGGGCAAATGGCTCCCGCTCGTGCACAACGAGCACGGACTCACCAAGGACAATGGATTCGAGGCACAGTCGGACATCTCCGTGCGCACGAGACAGGCGGCCGATCGAGCCGGCGCCACCACCATGGATCGGCCGGAGTGGGTTGCCGTCCATCCCACGACTGGGAAGGTGTTTGTCACCCTGACCAACAACAGTTCCCGCGGTGAGGAGTCCTCAAAGGTCAACAGCGCGAACCCGCGGACCAAGAACGTCTTCGGCCACATCATCAGCTGGGACGAAGCTGGTGGAGATGCCGCGGCGGAGACATTCCAATGGAGCATCTTCCTTCTGGCAGGTGATCCGACCATCCCGCCCGCCAAGGAGGATGAGCCGAAGGTGAACATCAAGGGAGACATCTTCGGCAGTCCTGACGGCCTCACCTTCGATCCGCGCGGCATCCTCTGGATCCAAACGGACGTCTCCTCCTCCAAGATTGGCCAGAAGGACTACAAGAACTTGGGCAACAACATGATGCTGGCGGCGGATCCCGACACCGGTCTCGTGCGCCGCTTTCTCACCGGCCCAAAGGGCTGCGAAATCACCGGCCTGGCCTTCACTCCGGATCTCGAAACCATGTTTGTGAACATCCAGCATCCCGGAGAACGTCCGAAAGAAAATGAGCCCGGCGATCCGGCAGAGCCCAAGGCCGTGAGCGCCTGGCCAGATGGGTTGAGCGGCGGGCGCCCCCGTCCTGCCACGGTGGTCATCACACATCGCGAAGGAAAAGTAATCGGCACCTGAGCCACGTAGAACTCACGGCACGTCCTGGCTTTCGTGGATGCAGCATGGTCTCCCTTCGAGATCCGCGAAGACAGTCGTATCGACGGAGTGGACGAACAATATCTCCAGCCCCGCTCAGCGAGGTCCTGCAGCGTCGCGTCGCCGATCCAGCATGGCCTTCAGCGTGGTGAGGTAGCTCTTCGTCTGCTCGCTCTTGCCGGTCACACCAAGGTTGTTCTCATGGATGCGCCTCTGGTAGATCACCTCTGGCAGCACCTTGTGCCGGAGGCCAGCCTCCATCGCCCGCGCGTACCAGTCGAGGAAGTCATGGCCGTCCCCAAACTTGCCGGCTCGCTGAAAGGCCGCTACGCGGAAAAGCCCCCCGGATTTGGCCACGCCCGGCAGGACGTCCACGACACGCTCACCTTCGGGACTGCTGATGAAACGCTCCGCCTGGCCAAACACCATGTCCAGCTCTGGATGCTGCGCCAGGGCCGCGAGCTGCTGCTCCGTCTTGCGGGGCAGCCAGCGGTCATCGTGATCCAGGAACGCGACCAGTTCGGTGCGCACTTCAGCAAGACCATGATTGAGCGTGTCCGCCAGGCCGCCATGCGGTTTTCGCACCACGTACACATCCGGGAAACGTGATTCCACAAAGTCGGCACTTCCATCGGAAGGACCATCTTCCACGGCGATGATGCATGTCACGGCAACTGTCTGCGCCTGAATGCTCGCAATCGCCTCCGCCACCAGGGGCACCGCACGATACATGGGAATGATGACCGAGATGGTCGGCACTGTTGGCGAGATAGAGTTCGATTCCATGAGCGACAAATGCCTTGCGAGTCACGCACTGACAGAGGGCCGTGAAGCCTCCTCATACCACTGCACATGCTGCTTCACATACGCTGGAAATCCGAATCTTTCCTCCGCACGTTCCCTCGCCCGCTGGCCCATGGCGCGCAGTCGTTCGGGATCTTCCAGCAAGGTCTGGATGGCCTGCGCCATGGCTGCCGGGTTTTCATTCTCCACCAGCAACCCCGTCTCGCCATCTTCCACGACCGAAGGAATGCCGCCAACACGATTTGCCACTACCGGTCTC
>JBGGMQ010000592.1:0-5586 GCA_041287975.1 Verrucomicrobium sp.
TGCCCTGGCCCGCACCACCGGCCCGACCGGCGTCGAGATGGAGGCCCTCACCGCAGTGTCGGTGGCCCTGCTTACGATTTATGACATGTGCAAAGCCGTCGACAAGGCCATGCGCATCGATGGCGTGCACCTGGTGAGCAAAACCAAGGAAGAGGTAGGTTGAGGAGAGGGCAGCAATAGGGGTAGGGACGACGCATTGGTTTGCGCCCCCCCCTCCATCCAAAACCTCCCATAGACAAACCACTCCCTCGCTCCATGATGCGCCTCATGCCCCGCACGAGCGCTTTCACTTCCTCCATCGCCTGCCTTGCCGCGGCGCTCCTCCTCTCACACTGCACCACCTCATCGACATCCTCCCCAGGCGCACCCGGCAAAATCGGTCCACTCACCAAAGTCACCCGGGCCGAGACATTGGCCATTGCCGACCGCTATCTGAATCACCAGTGGCACCCGACCGAGGCCAATCGCATGCATGGCTTCGACGTGGACGGTCAGCGGGTGGACACTCCAGATGCATCTTTTGCACCTGCCGGCGTGACACCGGGTTATTGGAAACCCGGCCTGGTGAACTTCGGCGTCCCTTATTGCTGGGGCGGGCATGACACACCGGAGCAGTTCGACAACGCGCTGAAAGCAGGAAAATACGCGGGCGACATCTACACCGCCCAGAAGCGGGCCGGTCTGGAAGATGCCGTCAGCCGCCACACAACTGGTGTGGATTGCTCCGGCTTTGTCTCCCGCTGCTGGGGTCTGGAGTGGCATTGCTCCACTCGTACCATCCCGTACATCTGTGAGAAATTGCCCAGCTACCATGACCTCCTGCCAGGCGACGTGCTGAACACCGCCAACGGCCACGTCGTCCTCTTCGCTGCGTTCTCCAAACCGGACAAGTCCGAGCTGCTCGTATACGAAACTGGCAGCCCTCTGGGTTGGCGGGTCACGAAGCACACGGTGCCAGTCTGGTTCCTCAAGCAGCAGGACTATCTGCCCTACCGTTACAAGGGTATCAAGGGCTGAGAAGGTTCTACCACTTGGGGTTTAGGAATTAACCGATGCCCGTCAGCTGCGTGGCACTTTGTCAGCCACTTTGGCCAGCGCTTTGTCGATGGCGGCCCGCAGTGAGCCATTCCAGTCAGATTTGGGCGCTCCGCGACGATTGGCGATGGCCGTGTAGCTGATGCCATCCAGGCGCTGGGAGCAGATCGCCGTCGTGCCTGGCAGACTCCCGTTGAAACTGTACGCGTACCCATCGCCATTGCGCGGCTCGCCGCTGATCCAGTAATGCTCCAGGAAGCGGCAGTAGTCCGCTGCCGTGGTGGCGAGGGCGCCTGCGCCATCCTGGGCCTCGATTCGCAGCGGAAGTGGCACCCGCTTCTGACCATAGTCCGGATTGTAGCTGTACCAGATCTCCCCCGGTTGGCGGTTGGTCACGTCTGACGTGCTCAGGCTGAAGGACGATGATCCCGACTTCTTGGCCACAGAGTCCTGCCAGTGCTCCACCATGGGTTTGCCACTGAGCTTCTCGATCACCCGGGCCAGCACGGTGTAGCCGTAGTTGCTGTAGGCAGACCTTTCACCCGGGTCGAAATCCAGCGGCAGCGTCAGGCCGTACTTCACGGCATGCAGTGGGGTCACTTCCTCCTCCTTGATGTTGAAGAGGTTCATGATGTCACGCGTGCGCACCACGGTGTCCCCGGATTTGTCCCGGTCCCAGCCCCCTTTATGCTCCAGCAGTTGCTGGATGGTGATGTCCTTCCAGCGTTTGTCGCAACCCTTTGCCTCCTTGAACTTGTCCAGTTCCAGCACGGTGAAGACCTTGTCGTCCATCTTCAATTTCCCCTCAGCGATGAAAGTGCGGATGGTGGCGCTGACCACCGGCTTGGTCATGGAGGCCACACGCATACGGATGCCGGGCTCCAGCGGTGTCTTGAGCTTGGCATCTGCCCAGCCGAAGACGCGGTCATGCACAACTTTGCCGCCACGACTTACGGCAAACGCCAGTGCACCGATGCCTTGTTCTGCCATGTACTCCTTGATCGCCTCGTCCACCGGTTCCAGGTCCTTGAGCCCCTCACCATTCACGGGAATGTTCGAGGCTTGCAGTTTCTTGATGTCGTCGAAGAGATCTGCCTCCGCCTGCTTGGCACCGTTGGCGGCGCCTGCATTGACCTTTGCCGCACCGGATGTGGCCGCAGGTGATTGTTTTTTGATGAACTCCAAGTCCTCGGGCGACAGTCTGGCCAGAGGCAGGGTGAAGCGTTGACCGGTGGCCAGTGCGATGACTACAGACGTTCCATCCGTGGAGACCATCTCAGCCTCAATCTTGCGCCCAGATCCTGCTTCAGTCCAGGTACGTGCCTGCGCCAGGGGAGAGAGTGCCAGTACCATCCCCACCCCGAGGAGGGGAGAGAGTTTACTCCTTGCATGCGCCATCATGAGCGGATGCTATCGCGCACACGACCTCGCGCAAGTGAAGGTCTTTTGCTCACAGAGATTCATCTGTCGAGCCGCCGCCGTGGCTGGACCCGACATAATAGAAGCCTTCGGCGATCCGGCGGGAGTGGGCGGGCACGTGGGTTGATCCCGGAGGCAGAATCTTGTACCCCGCCCGCCATCCTCCGAGTCCATCTGTCACCAAGACCACCCCGTGGTCGTCAACGGTCAAATATGCATTTTCGTGAACCAGGCCCTTGAAGATCTCCGGCCAGTCAGACTTGGGCACTTCTCCTCCGAACCAACGCAGTTCGTAGTTTCGCGAGGGGGCTGACTTGACCAGTGCTTCTGCCTCCTGGCGCAGGCGGTCCATGCCGACCTCGGCAAAGTCCCGTCGCTCGGACCAAACCTGCACCATCCTCAGCAGAGGAGAAAGGTAGGCCGCCAACAGCAGTGCCGTGCAGCCAGAGAGCAGTCCGCTGATCCGCCAAAGGGGTGAGGAGTTAAAAATTGATATGAGCCAACAGGCCAACGTGCTGACACCCAAGCTCCCCAGTAATATTGCCGTCGGAAAAATGAGCAGCCCTCCCCACCAACCCTCGTTTGGGCTGTGCCGGATGCTGTGCTCCATCCCGTACATGCCGATCACAGTAAGTACGAAGATGAGGCCAACCACCGTGAGCGAGATCAACTCTCTCGGCGGTCGCTTCGCAATTTTCATCCTGGATATTTCATTCCATCTCGGTCTCGCACTCCAGCAAAAAGAAAGAGGCCGGGAACATTCCCGGCCTCATGCATAGAGTCGATGGATGAGAGTTGAGCTCGTTTTCCTTGGCGCTCTTACTTGGCGAGGTCTTCTGGCTTCAGCCCCTTCACAAAGCCGTTAAAGCCGTAGAAGCTGCCTTTGAACTCGCCAACAAAGTTCACATCAGCCTTGGCGGGCACTTCCAGACCAGTGGTCCAGTAAGCGCCGTTGATGATCAGGCGGCGGAGGTCTTCGTTTTTGAAGTCCGAGGAGGAACCCATGGTGGTGGTCACGATCTTGGAGGTCTTGCCGGAAGGATTCAGCACCTCGCGGGTCCACACCACGGGCATCATGGGGGCATTCACCCCTTGCTCCGCTTTATCAGAGGAGCGCTTTTTCGCGTAGTCTGCGGGAGCAGACTCAGGGGTCATGCCGGCGAGCACCTGGCCCCGCACCAGGATGTTCGCATCGGCAGGGGGGTAGGCTTCATACACATCGGTATCTCCAAAGATGTTCGTCACGCCGCGCAGGAGCGCATTGCCTTCCTGGCCGGGCTCGATGACGCCCTTCGTCGCCTCAGACTTGTGCTTGCCCCAGTGGCTTACCCATTGCTCGCCGAGGATGCGCTTGCCGAAGGTGTTGTAGGCGGCGTATTCACCCTTCAGTCCGTTGAAGGCATGCGTCGATGTGCGGAGGCCGATGATGGGCTTGCCGGAGGCGGCGTAGTCCGCGAAGTGCTTCATCTGATCATCCGGCCAGGCACGGAAGCGCAGCAGCATGATGCAAAGGTCCGCTTTCTTCAGGACTTCCAGGCCTGGGTTGTTGTCCTTCGTGTTGGGATCCACTTCACCTGTGGTCGGATTGATGGAGAACACCACCGTGGTGTCGAACCCATGGCGCTCAGAGAGAATCTTGGCCAGCATGGGCAGCAGTTCCTCAGAGCGGTACTCCTCATCGCCCGCCAGCAGCACGATCTTCTTGCCCTTGCCGGGACCTTCCTTGCCCTGGAAGGAAATCTGAGCCTGCGCGTTGGCGAACAATCCAGCCGCCAGAAGGCAAAGGGGTGTAACGAGGAGGGAGCGTAGTTTCATGAATGAGGAGTGGGATCGGGAAGGGGAGTCGAATCTCAGTGAAGCGCAGTGGCACAAGGGATCGCAACAAAACGTGTCATTGAGACAAGAATTTGCGCCGAGATCGGTCGAACTGTCAATCCCATGGAGAGTCGCACCAGCGCAGGATCTTCACTTCCTCATTGCGCGGCACGGTTTTCCGTAGGAAGGACGCCGTTCACCGAATCTCTGCCCATGAGCGTCTGGAACTACGCCAATCCCCAACTGAAAGACCTGGTCGCCTACAAGCCAGGCAAGCCAATCGATGAACTGGCCCGCGAGCGTGGCCTGCAGCCGGGAGACATCATCAAGATGGCCTCCAATGAGAACCCACTGGGCCCTTCGCCCAAGGCGGTCGTGGCCATGCAGCAGGCGCTCACTGAGGCTCACATCTACCCCGATGGCGCTGGCTACCGGCTCCGTGAAGCGCTGGCCAGCAAGTTCGGCGTGGAGATCGGCCAGGTGGTCCTGGGCAACGGCTCCAATGAGATCATTGAGCTGATCGGCCATGCTTTCCTGAAGGCGGGCGATCAGGTGGTCACCGCGGAGCACGCCTTCGTGGTGTACAAGCTCATGGCAACTCTTTTTGGCGCGGAGACCATCGAGGTGCCGGATCCCGGTCTGGTGCATGATCTCGACGGCATGCTGGCGGCGATTACCCCCAGGACTCGCGAGCTCTTCATCGCCAATCCGAACAATCCCACCGGGACCATCGTCTCCATGGATGCGCTGGACCGCTTCATGGACAAGGTGCCGGATCACGTGGTCGTCGTCATTGACGAAGCCTACTATGAGTTCATGGAGACACCGCCGGACACGCTCAAGTATGTGCGTGAGGGGCGCAATGTCATCCTGCTTCGCACCTTCTCGAAGATCCAGGGCCTCGCCGGTTTGCGCATTGGCTACGGCTTCGGTCCCGAGGAACTCATCACCGTCCTGCACAAGACCCGTCAGCCTTTCAACGCCAACGCCATCGCCCAGGTGGGGGCCATCGCTGGCTTGGCTGATGACGAGCACCAGGCTCGCACCAAGTCCGTCACGGACGAAGGCCGTGCCTATCTACAGGGGGAATTCACGACCATGGGCCTGGAGTTCGTCCCCAGCCACGCGAACTTCGTCCTCGTGAAGGTAGGCAATGGCAACCTCGTCTTCCAGAAGATGCTGGACAAGGGCGTCATCGTCCGCGCCATGGCGGAGTACAAGCTGCCCGACTGGGTGCGCATTTCCGTCGGCACTATGGAGCAGAACCATCGCTGCATCGCCACGCTGAAGGGCATCCTCGGCAAGGCCTGAGTTCTC
>JBGGMQ010000593.1:0-3114 GCA_041287975.1 Verrucomicrobium sp.
TGAGCTCAGCTGCAGCAGCTTCCGGGGAGTCGGAGGCGTGGGCCACGTTGACCATCATGTCGCCGCCGAAATCGCCGCGGATGGTACCTTTGTCCGCCTTGCTGGAGTCCGTAGGCCCGAGGAGGGTGCGCACAGTGTCGATGACGTTCTCTCCCTTGAGGGCGACGGCGACCACAGGGGTCTGCTTCATGAAAGCGGCCACATCGGGAAAAAAGGGCTTGGAGGCGATGTGCGAGTAGTGCTCCGCGAGGACGGCGTCGTCCAGTTGCAGCATCTTCAGGCCACGAATCTGAAAACCAGCTCCCTCGAAGCGCTTGAGCACTTCACCGCAGAGATTCTTGGAAACGCAGTCGGGCTTGAGAAGGATAAGGGTCGTTTGTTCGGCCATGGGGCGGAGTGTTTAGGTCAGGGTGCAAGGAGAGTCAAGCAGGTTGCCGAGGTTCTCCATGGGGATTCGTCCCAGGCGAGCCACGCCTTCCTGGCCAGCGCAGCCTTCCATCACAGGCCTATTCAGGTACCACACAGGCTGGCTAGCCCGCCTTGTACCCATCGCAACGATTTCGCCACCCTTCCAGCCAGCGCTGCTCTTTGCGCTCTGCGGGAGCATTCTGCACCCGTCGCGTGAGCACTCGTTTGGCCGCTTCAGCGAATGCAGCCGGGGCTCCATCCGCATCTGTGGGACGCATTTCGACGAGCACTTGGAGCAGACCCCAGCCCACGCCGTCGTAGCGCTCCTTCGGGTTCAGGCCCTCCCCTTTGAAGTTCACGTAGTCGATCAGGCCGAAGTTTCCGGCCGCACTCTGGCGAAGCATCGCGAGATTCCGCTCCACATGAGGCGCGGCTTTCCCCGCTGCTGCCTTGAACTTGGGCGTCGCCGCCTCCAGCCGCTGGATGATAAAGACCGTCTGATACCCAACCGTGCGCGACAGGAAGGCCCTTAACTCCTTCAGTCGGGGGGAGTTCCGATCCTGCTCAAAGGCCTCTCGCGTCTTCCACGGGCAGTCCGGTGTCGCCAGCAGCCACTGCGGCACGTCGACACCACTCTGACTCAGGTACCGCACCAGCGGTGGGAAGCTCTCTTCAAACGGCCCCTGAACTCCTGCGGGATACCAGATGAAGTGGCCGATCCCCAGAGACGCGAAGTATTCCCCTTTGTTCCAGCTCGTCAGGCCTTCAACCGTGCCTGCGCATTCGTTTTGCCAGATCCGCTTCCCGATCCGCTCCAGCTGGGGGGCGGAAAGACCCGCTGCCTGGACCGGGAGTGGAGCCTGAAGGCTCATCAGGAGAATCCCGCAGACAATAGTTCCAAGCGCAGGGATAGAGGAGATTTTGTGAGGCAGGAAGTTCATTTTTCTGGCGGTCAAGGTGGCGATCATTTTCAATATGTGACCCAAGCTTGAATTGGTTTGGTTTACTTGTGACTGCACATCGCAAACCCCCAACATGGCTCCCTTGTGGAGTCTGGTGACCCATGCCCTATCTGGCGTTTAACCTCAACAATGGAAACGAGTTCATTTTTGACCTCGTGGAAGACCGTCTTTCCCTCGGTCGCAATGCCCGGAATGAGATCCTCATCGAGAATGACGACATCTCGAGCTTCCATGCGGAGCTGCTGAGGCAGCCGGATGGATTCTACGAAGTCGTGGATCTCAACTCATCCAACGGCACCTTCGTCAACGACCAGAGAGTCCAGCGATCCCAGTTGAAGCCGGGGGACAAAGTCTGCTTTGGCCAGCTGGAAGCCCGTTTCCGCGATACCCGGCTGCCCGGAGGGGAGCGCGAAGCACGTGGCGGCACCAGCTCGGTCGAGGACAAACGGAAGGACGCTGAGATCAAAGAGGGCGGCAGCCGCGCTACGCAGTTGATCCCCCTGCCGCCCACCGATGCTGCCAGCCCGGGAAATGGAGCGTTGCCTGCCACGCCTGCGTCTGCGCTTTCGGCGACCCCCGGTCCCTCAGGGATACCAGCCCCCAGTGCCCCGCTCCCTTCCCCTAGCTTGGCAACCCCGCCGCCTGCCATCGCAGGGGCACCTTCAAACGCACCCAGGCCCAATCTTCCGCCTGCTCCGCATCTTCCCCGGCCTCCCCTGCCTGCGGCGGGGGCTTCCCAGATCCCTCGTCCAGGAGTACCCGGTCCAGGTCCAGGATCCGCCCCAGCCCCTGGCGCAGCCCGGCCCGGCCCTCCCATGCCGCAACGCCCCGGCGGCCCGCCTCCTGCCACTGCCCCGGCCACATCTTCTGCCCCGGCGCACAAGCCTGTCGCGCCGACACCTGGGAAGCCCATGGCACAGATTCCCGGCAAGCCCATGGCACCCGTGCCAGGCCGCCCTGTGGCAGCACCGCCGACGGGCGGCAAACCGGTAGCGCCCCCCCCTGGTTATCAACCACGGCCCGGTGTCCCCACCGCCCCCGGCCAGGGTCGCCCAGTAGTGGCTCCTCCCGGTGCTCAGCAGCGCCCCATGCCCCCTGGTCCCGGCCCCGCGCCAGGAGGTGTGCGCGTGCCCGTGCCTGTTCCCGGCCAAGGTCCTGGCCCCGCACGGCCCGGCCCTGGGGTGCCTACGAGACCCATCGCAAGCACCCCTTCCCAGCCAGTCGTTCCAGTCCCTGCCCCGGTGCCAGCTCAAGGACCTACAATTACACCAACGCAGGCTCAAGTTCCTGTGCCCGTGCCGGCTCCCGCGCCCCAGGCAAGTGCACCCACCGCGCAGACCGTCCGCACCTCCACCGAGCCCGTCGCGCTCGCTCCCAGAGCGATCGCTGATGATGTTGACGATGAGGAACCCCTGGTCCTCGCCGCGGCGGAGGATGAGGATGAGACCTCTCTCGCAGCACCTGCGAAGGCAACCGCCCCGGTGACGGTAACGCCCGCACCCGCGAGTTCCCCGCGTGTCGCCACCGCCCCTGTTTCTATAGCCGCTCCGGTCGCAAGCCCCCCTTCCCCTCCCACATCGGCAGATTCTCCGTCGGTGCCGGTATCGCCTGCCCCACCTGCACCAGCGGCCTCACTCGTCCGCCATGCGACTCAGCCCGTGGTTCTCCCTCCCGTGGTCAGGGCTCCTCAGGCAACTTCTCCCACCACCCCGACAGGCACGCCTCCCACTCCATTGAGCCCGGT
>JBGGMQ010000594.1:0-3016 GCA_041287975.1 Verrucomicrobium sp.
GAGCGCAGGTGAGCCTCGTCCACCGCGATCATGGAGGCATTCACGACCAGGAAGTATTCGCGGTCGCTCATGCGATAGACGATGAGGTCATCGATGACGCCGCCCTGGGAATTCAGCAGGAGCGTGTACTGGCCGTCTCCCACGCCGAGTTTGCTGACATTGTTCGTAAGGGCGCGGTTCAGGAAGGCTTCCGCCCCCTTGCCCTCCACAATGAATTGGCCCATGTGAGAAATGTCGAATACGCCGACTTTTTCACGCACGGCCTGGTGTTCCTGGACAATGCCGGAGTACTGGACGGGCATCTCCCATCCCGCGAAGGGCACCATACGGGCGGCCAGTTGCACATGGGCCTCGTGGAGCGGGGAACGATTCAAGTCAGAGTCGGACACAGGCGGGCAATGTGGAGGGTTCAAGTACCTTGTCAAACCCGTGAATCGGGGTTGTCAAAGGTCGCATTCTTGCGTTGGTTGGGCGCACAATGTCTCTGATAAACTCCCTTGAAAATCGCTTTGGCCGCTTTGCCATTCCCGGACTGGTTGCCATTTTGGCCGGGTTTGAGGCGGTGGTGTGGATTTTGATCACTTTGCAGCCCGGGTTCAGGGGCATCTTGGAACTGGAGCCTGAACTGGTGCGCCAAGGGCAGATCTGGCGGCTCATCACGTGGGTGTTCATCCCTTCTACCAGTTCGCCCATCTGGATGATCTTTGCGGTATTCATCATGTTCCTTATCAGCTCTGTCCTGGACAGTGCCTGGGGGCCTTTTCGGGTAAATCTGTACATTCTCGGTGGCGTGGTCTCGGTGATCGTGGGCGCAATGTTCTTCGACAGCCCACCGACAGGACTGGTCCTGTACACGAGCATCTTCCTCGCCTTCGCCTGCATCGTGCCAGACTATGAGTTCATGATCTTTTTCGTTCTGCCGGTGAAAGTGAAGTACCTAGCTATGATCTCAGGTGCCATACTGTTACTCACTTTTGCAAACACTCCGGGCATGCGGGGATCCATCATCTTCTCCATCCTGAATTTCCTCGTGGCATTTGGTCCGGGCTACTTCAAGGGCATGAAGCACCGCACCGTGGTGGCCGAACGCCGGGCCCGCTTTGATGCAGCCAAAACCAGTGATGAGCCCTACTTCCACAAATGCCATCAGTGCGGCAAGACGGATGTGGATGATCGTCACCTGGACTTCCGGGTGACGGATGACGGTGAAGAGTACTGCACGGTGTGCCGTCCGCGCAAATGAGGTGAGGCGGCAGGGTGATGCCCGGGGGCTCTCCCCCGCTCTACGGCTCCTCAAAACGATAACCAGCGCCGTGCACGGTGCGGATGATGCAGGGGTGGGCGGGATCTGCCTCCACCCGTTTCCGCAATTGGGAGATGTGCTGATCCAGCGCACGACTGCCGGGGAAGTAGTCGGCACCCCAGACGTCGTCCGCCAGTTCATCACGATCCACCACGCGACCGGCCCGACGCTTCAGGAGACGGAGGACTTTGATGTCGCGCAGGCTCAGAGAGATTTCCTGGTCGCCACGGTAGGCGCGCAGCTCCGGTGGCACGATGCGGAGATCGCCCATGTGGAACTGGTCCTCGAAGCCATGGGTGCGGCGGAGCAAGCCAGTGCGACGCGTGATGGCGCGGATGCGAGCGAGGATTTCCTTCACACCAAAGGGCTTGGCCATGTAGTCATCGGCACCCAGTTCGAGCCCGAGCACGGTGTCTATTTCCTCGGACTTGGCGGTGAGGAAAAGGATGGGCACGGTCTGATCTGACTTGCGGATCTGGCGGCAGACTTCGTAGCCATCCACATAGGGCATCATCACATCCAGGCACACGAAGTCGGGCTGCTGGAGTTTGAACATCTGGAGGGCTTCACGACCATCGGCCGCGGGCACGACGCCGAAGCCCTCAGCAGCGAGCACCTCACAAAGGGCCGCACGGGTGTAGGTGTCATCCTCTGCGATCAGGATTTTCATGGCTGGGTCAACGGAAGGGTGACGAGGAACGATGAGCCGGGCTGCCCGGTCTCTTCCAGGATTAAAGTGCCGCCTTGCAGCTGGACGAGCTCCCGGGAGATGGCGAGGCCGATGCCAGTGCCCGAGGCTCCCTCCGCGAGGTCGTGACGGAGGCGGACAAAGGGTTGGAAAACGGCCTCGCACTTGGCAGTGGGTACACCCGGGCCATGATCCTGCACGCGGAGGTGCACGGAGTTCTGATCCATCTCGGTGGACACACGCACCCAGGCACCGGAGGCAGCATACTTTTCCACGTTGGAGAGGAGGTTCCCCAACACCTGTTCCAGGGCATCGGGATCAAACTGGAACAGGGAGGGCGCCCGCAGGGAAGCGATTACCTCGAACCCCTTGGCTTCCAGCCCAGGCCGCCAGAGGTCCATGGTACGGGCGACGAGTTCATCAAGCACACCGGGTTTGGGGTGTACCACGAGCTGGTCCCTTTGATGGCTGGCAAAGGTGAGGACGTTGTGGATGAGGCGACCGAGACGCGAAGTTTCTGCTTCGACGACAGCGAGGTGGCGAACGACTCCCTCCTCGCCAGCGGCTTCGGCCTGGTGCTGGGCCATCTCTGCATAGAGGCGGATATTGGTGAGGGGGGTCTTCAGCTCATGGGAGACCTGGTTGACAAAGGTGACACGACGTCGCGCCTCCCGCATCTCACGGGTGCCTTCGCGGTACAGGAGTCCGGCGAGGGCGAGCAAGGCCATGCCCGCTGCCGCGGCTGAAAACCAGACAGAGAGAGTATTGCTACGCGGCACGCTCTGAGGGCCGGGGTAGACTTCCAACTGCCACATGCTCAGTGGGGCCGCGCAAGTACGGCGGGTAGCCGGAGTGAACTTGGCGAGATTGTCCCCCGGGCGGACACCCCACTGGTGCAACACGGTTTTCCCGTCCACGTCGCGCAGCAGCCAGAAGTTCTGCGGCTGGGTGACGGGAGCGGTGCCGAGGCGGTTCACAAGCAGGGAGAGCAGGGCGGCCATCTCCACCTCCACACCGACGACGCG
>JBGGMQ010000595.1:0-3280 GCA_041287975.1 Verrucomicrobium sp.
AGAATGTTGGAGAGATGCACCATGTCCGCGCTCTCCTTGGGCAGAGTTTCCAAAACCTCCAGCATCTTTCCGTTGAGGAAGTGGACCTTGTCCGCAGGCAGCCAGTCGGCGTGAAAGTCTCTAGGCCGCGTTTGGAGCCAGTCGTAGCGATTGCGCGCCGGAAAGAGTCCCGCCAGCATCTGCCAGAGAAAGGGATTCGTGGAAGCCGGGAGGTTCCCAATCGCATGGCGGATGCGCTGGGCAAAGTGCCGGTCAAACGGCTGCCGGGGATGGCGCGTGGCCTCCTCGCCGAAGAGGCACACCAGATTCTGCAGGCTCATCACCTGTGCCAGCGCCTGGTCCAGCAGTTTGCCTGCAGGACTGTCAGCCTCTAGCATAGCGGGCGCGTCCTTGATCTGGTCAGCCATGAGCAGCATCTGTAGCGTCTCTTGATCTGTGGAAAGCTCCTTCCACAGCTCGGCAAACAGGATCTCGTACCGGCCGATGTGGTCGGGTCCGGAGGCGGCCACACCTTCGATGGGGCCAAAGACACCGCGATCCAGCTCCAGCGTCTCCAACAGCGAGCAGAGCGCCACTTGCCGCGCCCCGGCAACCATGGTGCCATGGCCCAGCAGCACTGCTGTGAAGGGTGGTGAGTAGTTTTGCGCCAGATGACGCTTCAACTTCGTGAGCGCGAGTTGCGCCGGATTCATATCCACCAGCGTCAGTCGTCCCAGCCCCTGAGCCTCCAGCGTTACTGCTGTCTCGCCACCAGAGGCAATCATCACAACCTCTGGTTTGCCCGGCAGCAGCTTCAGCACTTCCACATCGATACGGGGATCCTCCCGCACCTGGGCAAAGGCCAGGGGCCATGAGGCCGCCTCCGTAGCCCAAGTGTCGGCTTCTGGCAAAGTTGATGGTAATTTCATGAGCCTGCTTTGCCCTCCCTCCCGCCATTTCCCGCGTCATCCAGACCGCGGCCACCCATCCGCCCCAGAGGGCTTCGTTTCCAGCTATGTCGCATAAATTCGAGCACAAAGGCGGAGTAGGAGCCAATGTAGGGAGCGCCCCGAGCGATCAGTTCCGGCCGCAACGCCGCGTGCAGGCGCGGCAGATGGTACCACGGCACCCCCGGATACAGGTGGTGCTCTAGGTGAAGGTTTTCATGGCACATGAAGAAGGAAACGACCGGCCCCGTAAGAATGCTGCGCGTGCCCCGGATCTCGTCCGCAGCCTCAGGCAAAAGCGTGTGCTGGCTCATGCCACGCACATTCACCATGAAGTTGATCACCAGCATGGGCACCACCCACGCATGCCACAGCAGCCCCTCGGGCAGAGGAGCTAACACCACCAGGGCCGCCACGGCAAGGAGTGCCCCAAGTTCGAGGAGAATGGCGCGCCGGTCCTGGGGAGAACCGTGCTTGTACCCCAGAATGGGAATGGCCACGATGTAGATGGGGTAGCCCGCCAGAAGGCGCAGCCAGTTCAGGGTAAAGATCATCCAGGACCACTTCGTGTAGTTGGCATAGTGGTCTGGATCCCCGTCCTCCCCCAGGTGGTGATGATGCCGCAGATGCAGCACCCGGTAGGCGGAGCAGTTCTGCAGCACCGGGATGGCGCAGGCCGCCCCCAGCATCCGGTTCCACCAGAGGTTCCGTGACAGCGTCTGGTGCACGGCCTCATGCGCGAAGAGGCTGATGCCATGCAGAGCCCCTGCTGCTGCGAGGTAGAGTGGGACAATGACGAACCACTTGAGCGGCGCGCCGGACATCATCGTTGCCAGCCACCACGCTCCGCCACCACACGCGAGGTAAAGGACGACGAAGAGCGCGAGCCGGGCATAGTGCTGCCGGTGGTCGGGCTCATGGAGAGCCCGCACCAACCCTGCTTCCAGCCTCGGAATCTCGTTCGTCGCCTGCATCATCATGACGCCTGACGCGGCTCGAGAGCCACCAGATCCGTGTACAGTTTTGAAAAGATGTGGCGGCCCAGTCGCAAACCCTGACGGATGCGGGTGCGAGCCCGAGGCGAGTCGGCCCATCGGGACTCCACAGCAGAAAAGCACTCCTCGGCATGCCGCAGATCCAGCTCGGCATGCAGGGTATAATGAACTAACTTCTCCCGGCCTACCCATCCGTGATTCACAACTGCCGCACCGATGAGGGTGGAGATCTCGGCAAAGGCCAGCTCAATGATGCCCAGGCAGCCAAACGCCGTCTCCAGGTCCGCTCCCTGGCAAATACCCAGGAGCGCAAAGTTGAATGCCTGAACCTCGGGGCCCTCTATCAGAGGTCGCCCTTCGTGCGTGTCCGCATCCAGGGTTTTTAGAAACTCCGTGAAGGTCCTGTCATGCGCTCTCAAGGGCATGAAACTCCCCTGCTCCTCGACGAGATTCTCGACCAGACTCATGCGCATGGACGAGTCCGGACAGCGTGCGACCACTACAGCGATGGCCCTGGAAAAGAAGCGTACCGCAAAGAAGAACTGCTGCTGGGAGTGCTCAAACTCAGGCCGCGACAATGCGCCAGACTTCAATCGTGTGAAGTACTCTTGGGTGATGATGGGACGGGAATCAAGCACGGCCCGGGCCGCCGCAAGAATCTGCGGAGCGGCAGCGACGGGCGCGGGATGATCGACGGGGGAACCGATGCTACCTGCACTCATTCCTAAAATTCTTCGTGATTTCGTGAAAAGTGTCAATCCTCCTTTCCCCATTGCAGAAGAGAAAGCCGGTGACCGCAAAATGATGAATTAGAAATTATAGATGATGAAGGGAAGCTCCCTCTTTGGCTCTGCGCCTCTGTGGTTAAAACCTAAACCTCCTGCCGCCTTCGACGTTCCCCGAACAACCTTTCCCTCTTGTAGAACCAAAAACTTCCCATCCCTAACTTTCCCTGTACAACAGGAGCATGAATCAAAATATCCCCAGATTCCTGCTCGTCGCCCTGCTGGCCCTCACCGGCATCGCCTGCCAGTACAACGACCGCCTTACCCGCGCCCCCGCCCCGCAGGTCTACTGGCCCGGAACCAAGGCCCATAAGCACTACACCTCCTACTTCCGGCTCGACGAAGTCGCCGCCCGGCAACGCCTCAAGAGCCTGGGCATACCCGACTACCCCCCCCCCTCCTCGTCGTGGGCGACTGGTATTTCCACAGCGCGCGGCCCCTTGCGAAGGTGCCCCAATACTCCTTTGGCGGAACGTATGTGAACGGCCATACCGGAGCCGTCGAGACACGAGTCTATCCCGGGCCCTCGGTGCAGCCACGCCAGGAGCCCGTGGAAAAGTTACGCTGGAGCAAG
>JBGGMQ010000596.1:0-2567 GCA_041287975.1 Verrucomicrobium sp.
CAACACAGATGTCAGCGAGCAGCGGCGCATTGTGCAGGAACGGGATGAACTCCTCGCCAGCGAGCGGGCGGCCCGCAGCAGTGCGGAACACGCCAGCCGCATGAAGGATGAATTCCTGGCCACGCTCTCCCATGAACTGCGCTCCCCGCTCAATGCCATCTTTGGCTGGACCCAGATCCTGCGGGAGTGCGGGGATGAGCCCGGCACCGTGACCGAGGCCGTGGATGTCATCGACCGCAACGTCCGCACGCTCACACAGCTCATTGAAGACCTGCTGGACATGAGCCGGATTATTTCCGGGAAGCTCCGCATGAATGTGCAGCAGGTGGAGCCCGCGCATTGCATCGAGGCCGCCATCCAGACGGTGGCCACCGCCGCTGAGGCCAAGGGCATCCACATTGAGCGCATCCTGGATCCCGCCGCCGGACCTGTTTCCGGCGATCCCGGACGCATCCAGCAGATCGTGTGGAACCTCGTGTCCAATGCCATCAAGTTCACCCCGCGCGGGGGCAAGGTGCAGGTGCTGCTGGAGCGGGTGAACTCCCATCTGGAGATCAGCGTGGCCGACAACGGGCAGGGGATCAGCCCCGAGTTCCTCCCGCACGTCTTTGACCGCTTCCGTCAGGCCGATGCCGCGACGAATCGCAAGCACGGTGGCTTGGGCCTGGGGCTGGCCATTGTGAAACAACTCGTGGAACTCCACGGCGGCAGCATCAAAGTGAAGAGTGCGGGCGTGGGCCAGGGGACGACGTTCGTCGTGCACCTCCCCGTGAAGATCGTGCGGTCCCAGCCCGAGGATGCCCCGCGGCGGCATCCCTTGCAGCCGGAGTCCCATGACCCCTACCGCAAGAACAACAACCTGGAGCACCTCCACATCCTCGTGGTGGACGATGAGCGTGATTCCCGCGAACTCCTCAAACGTCTGCTCACGGACAATGGAGCCCGGGTGACCATGGCCGGGTCCGCGCTGGAAGCGCTGAGCCTGCTCCCCACGCTGCAGCCTCATGTGCTCATCAGCGACATCGGCATGCCTGAGGTGGACGGTTATGAATTCCTCAAGCGGGTGCGAGCCCTCACCCCAGAGCAGGGCGGGAGAACCCCCGCGGTGGCCCTTACCGCCTTTGCGAGATCCGAGGACCGCACCCGCGCCCTCCGGGCTGGTTTCCTCGCCCACGTCTCCAAGCCCGTCGAGCCCTCGGAACTGGTCGCCACCATCGTGGCCGTTTCCAATGCGGGAAGGTAGAGGGGAGAGTGGGGCTGGTCAGGCAGTGTGGCAGAAGCGTCCCGCTTCTTGGTTCAGCTGGTGAGAGACGTGTTATTGCCTGATGCCCATTGCCTCAAACACCGCATTCTACCAAATTTGCCTGAAGGTTCTCAAGCGGGGTTGGAGTACCGGCTTCAGGCGGCCTCAGTCAGCGGAGTCAATAGCTCTTCACGCAATCAATCACCCCTCCCGCACCCCTGACGTTCCCGGCAGGATGCCGGAAACCGCACGCTGGAAGCGCGCGCTCCCCAATACCATGGCATGCAACACCAGGCCGGGTGCCGGTGTGTTGTTGCATGAAACCCATTCCCTCCAACACTCACCTTCTACCAAATTTCCCCGGAGGTCCTCAAGCAGGGTTGGAGTACCGGCTTCAGGCGGCCTCAGTCAGCGGAGCCAATAGCACTCCACGCAGTCAATCATCCCTCGCGCGTCCTTAAGGTTCCCGGCGAGCCGCCGGAAACTGCAGGCGCAGCGGCCCGTGCTCCCCAATACCATTGCATGCAACACCAGGCCGGGTGCCGGCGTGTTGTTGCATGAAACCCATTCCCTCCAACACTCACCTTTTACCAAACTTCTTCAACGAGATCCTCAAGCGGGGTTGGAGTTCCGCATTTATGCGGGCTCAGTCAGCGGAATCAATAGCACTCCGCACAGCCAATCATCCCTCGCGCGCCCCTGAGGTTCCCGGCAGGATGCCGGAAACAGCACGCTGGAAGCGCGCGGTCCCCAGCTGCTGGCTGGGCCCATTCCCAGTGGGGAAGAAGGGTCTCGCTTCTCGGGAGACGGCTTGTGCACCTTTGCCCATCGCTCATCCTTCCGCAAGCCGAACTCAAACCACTTCCTCCGGCCCGTGTCCCAGCCACTTGATCCCCTGGCCTGGGAAGTACTGGTACTTGCAGGTATAGGTCTTCCCCTCTTCTCCCTCCCCAGCACGCCGGAACACCACCTTGAAGCAGCCTTTGCCAAAAGAGGACTTTATCACCTCGAACCCCAGCTTCTCCACGACTTTGCGCCCGGCCCGAAGGCCCAGCTTGTCCACAACCCCTCCTGACGAGAATCCCAACAGCGGCACCAGGATGACCAGTGCCGCCAGCGCCACGAGAATGTAACGAACCGTCTCCATCTCATCTGCCGTTGAATCCAACCCCAAAAAAATCAGAGATCAGAGATCAGAGATCAGAGATCTAAATTCAGAATCAGTCTCTGTGCTCTCTGTGCTCTCTCTGTCTCTGTGGTTAAACTTCTTCGCCCTCCCACCCCTGACTCCAAAATTAGCCCATCACCAGCTCCACCGGGCAAT
>JBGGMQ010000597.1:0-2823 GCA_041287975.1 Verrucomicrobium sp.
GGCCTCGAAACGCCTGCGCCATTCCACATCAGGTTTCGTACCGGACCTTCGCAGCCGTGTAATCCACACCCATGCCAGCAACAGCCTGAACGTAAGCAATGCAACCCCCGCCATCCAGGCGAACGCCAGACCCTGAATGAAGTGCTTCGTCCACGGCTCTCGGGACTTGGAAACTATCATCCCATCCGTGGAGCGTGACCGCAGTCTCTCTGCAACCTGTCCTGCGCCGAGATCCTGTCTGCCTTCAGTCAACGACGACGCAATGCCCTCCTCTGCCACCCGAACTTCCCCCGTATCATCCTTTCCACGATCCGGCATCTGCATCCAAATCAAAGTGGGCAGGGGACAGACTGCCAGAAGAACAAGTGCTCCCCACGCCAGCCAGTGTTTGCTCGCTGGTGTAAGTCGCTCCTTGCCCAGCGAAAGACACACACTCAACCCCACCCAAATCAACGCACCTTGCCAGAGCGAATGAACCAGCGCCCAGCCCAGGTGACCAAGCCATGCAGACTCAAAAATCGTATTCATGTGAGTGATGGAGGTGTCGGGAAAATTCAGTCCTTGCCTTCCTTGCGGTCCATCTCGTCCAGCAACTTCCGGATCTCCTCCCGCTCCTCGGCGGAAACCTTCTTCGTCGACAGCGCCCCCAGCACCAGTTGCCCGGCAGACCCCTCAAACATCTGAGTCATCAACCGACCCAGCAGCGACTTTTGCACCTTCTGCTCCGGCATTGCCGCGCTGAAGACATGCGTGCGCTCCGCATCGTTCCGCGTCACGAGTCCCTTCTCAAACATCACCTGCAACTGCTTCAGCACCGTCGTGTAGCTCCCGTGACTTCCGAGCTGCTCCCACACCTCCCGCACTGTGGCCGGGCCCTGTTTCCACAGAACTCTCAGCAATTGCAACTCCGCCTCTGTAGGCTCAGGCTGGGCAGGATTTCGATCTTTTAGAGGACGGGCCATAGTGATGTACGAGAGTTATCGTACATAAAATCCAGAATCGCAGGGGATGTCAACGATTTAAATCGTAGATCTGAATTGAGCTGAGCGGGTGAAGATTCAGTAGAGAGTGACTTTTTTAGACAGAATTAACGGAATTTACAGAATGGAAATTCAGTGTTCTCGATACTGTAATTTCCTGAAGCTGGACGCTATCAGCGACCGGCAATCCAGTTCAGCCTCTGTGCCTCTGTGGTTAATTCGAACTCTACATCACACCCCAGCCGCCTTCTTCACCGCACCCTCCAGTACCTTCAGATGATCCTCTTCCAGCTTCAGCACCAGATCCCGTGCCTTCGCCGCCTTGGCCTTCGCTGCCGCAGGATCCTTGGCGATCGCCAGCACGGTTGGAGCGATCTTTGAGACCTCAGCCTCATTGTCCATGGTGAACAGCCACTCGCTCAGGCCGATGTCCCGCCACATGAAGCCCTTGGTGGTTTGTTCGTCCCACCGGCAAACGACGGCCGGGATGCCACTGCTGATGCACATGATCGGGCTGTGCATCTCATTGCCAAAGAGCCCCGCCGACTTGTTGTAGACGCTCAATGCCTCATCCGTCAGCCAGTACTTGTCCCGCCACACCACCTTGGCCTTCACATCCTCAGGCAGGGGGTCAAAGAGGATCGTCTTGCCCAGCGGAATCTGCGTCTGGTCCTCACAGCAAATCAGCACTTTCATCCCTGTCTCGCGCACTACCGAGATGATCGCATCACGATGCGGCGCATGATCATGCTCCACCTTCTCCTTGTTTCGAGCATCCTTCACCTCATCATACGGGCGGCCCTTCTTCACAGTCCAAAAAGGCGTCCAGCGATACCGCGGAATGCAACACAGGAACTTGCCCTCTTCCAATCCGCTTGCTTTCAGGAAGGCGTTCGCCGCCTCATCATTGCGCAGTGTCACCACACCGAAGGCCGAATCTGGGCCGAATGCCATGACCGGGCACTTGCACCCGTTGTCCTGCGCGACTTTCAGGGAAACGGATTCGCGGAAATAAACAAACTGTGCCCCGGTCAGCAGCGCCACTGCACCGGGCTTGGGGTCAAAGAACGAGATCCCGTAGATGCCATAGGGCTTGCCCGTTTTCTTGCTCCACTCCGCCACATGCCCTTGCGCGACAAAGCCGGACCCGGAACCGTGCAGGAGAAAATCACAATCCTTGAACGCCTGGTCGATCTGCTCCTGCCCTTCCAGGATGATCAGCTTGGGGAAACGCTTCTGAATCAGTTCGCCAGCCCCGTTCTCCAGATTGCTCGCCCAGAAGCGCACCTCAGCATCGATTCCGTTCTTCTCCATTAGTTCCAGAATCCCCAGCGGATGGGCGATGTCTCCGATGTTGATGCTCTGCCAGCCGTTCCTGAGCAGGATGCGGGGTTTGCGGCCCGTTTGGGCGAAGGCAGGGAGACTCCCGGCAAGGGCGGCGGCGAATGAGTTCTGGAGAAGCGCGCGACGGTTCATAAGAGAGAAGAGGAAGCAGGGCAGGGGACAGGGAGAATTCGTAACGGCACGAAAGAGAGGATCTATCCACTCCCGCAAAAGGGGGGCGAACTCCTCCAACAGATTACCAAGGCCCTCACTTGCAAATTTTGGACACAAACTCGCCGACCCTTCACCAAAGAAGGCCCGGAGGGAAAGGTGTCTCAAAAAGTAGCTCGCCTCACTCCAGACCAGTGTGGAAGGGACATCTCGCCTCCATGTCCAAACGCCTGTAGATTCGCACCCTCGCTCCAACCCCGATCAATTCCACGGAGCGCCTTCACTGGGAGCGCAGACTTCAGTCTGCCGATGCTCGACGGGAGACACTCGTTGCTGACATGAATGTCGG
>JBGGMQ010000598.1:0-4242 GCA_041287975.1 Verrucomicrobium sp.
AGCCAGGGCCGGGGGATGGCGCCCAGGCCACGCTCAAGATCAAGGCGGGCCCCGCTCAGTGGCAGCTCCCTGCGCGTCATTGGGATGGAGACACCTTCGTCATCCTCTGGCCCGTCGTGAATTCCCTTCCAGATGAAATGACTTTCCAGTTCCCCCAGGGCAGCGCCAGGGCTTCCGGTTTCATCATGGACGGCAGTCAGTTCCTCCGCCGCCCTTGAGTTCCTCATCGGCACCTTTTCATCAGGCGCTGAACCTCCTTCATTCATCGAGCAACCAGGCCACGAAGATGTCACCGCGTGCACCGAAAAACGAGTCTTCCTTCTGGCAGCTGCTTGCGCACTTTGCGGCGGTCTACCCACCCTCCACAGCTCTTCAGAAGGGGCTCGCTGCTCTCGGGCGTGCTACAGGCGTCGATCGCACCTGGATCGCCCAGTTCAATGACTCGTTCACCCATTTTTGGAACACCCACGAGTGGACTCGTCGCGGTATCACCCCCTTTGTCGATGCTCTCCAGGGCGTCCCCGTCGGGATGATCCCCTGGGTTGTGGAAAGGCTTCAAAAGCGCGAGCCTGTCATCATTGAAGACGTGGACCACATGAGTCAGATTGGTGTCGAGCTTCAGGCAGAACTCCAGCGTCAGCAGATCAAGTCCTCCATTGCTCTTCCTTTATGTCGCGATGGCCACCTCATCGGTTTCTTCGGGTATGACATGGTCTCACGCCAGGTCGGGTGGGCTGAGCAGGACCGCGCCTTGCTAAAGCGCGCCAGTCGCTACTTCTGCCCTTTGGTGGTGAAGGAGCGTCGGGGTACCGGGACCGGCGCCCCGCCCTTGGTTCCCGTACCTGAGCTGGTCATCTATGTACGGCATTCCCGGGCCATGCTGGGGCTGGATACAGCCCAGATCATCTTTATTCGCACCGACGGCGAGTTTTCCGAGATCATCCTCACCCACGGGCGTTCTTATCGCGTGCTCCGTAGCCTCCGCTCATGGGAGTCTCGACTCCCGCCTCGCATGTTTGTCAGAGTCAGCAATCAGCACCTCGTGAGGACGGATCGGGTCGTGGAACTCAAAAAGGGTCAGGGCCGCTCCTGGCATATTAGCGTTCGCGATTGGGTCGACCTTCTGCCTGTGGGCACCCAGCATTTCTCATTTCTTCGGAGCTTGATGGCTGTCCGCATCGCCGGTGCCCAGTTTTGAGAACCCTTCGGCCTGAAAGAAGGTTGGGGGGATGAGTATGGGGAATCCCGCATCCGCAACGGATGGCCGGGTCCCGCGGGCGGAGATTGTCGGACATTTGACAATAGCGCTCGATGAACGGGTCATGCTGCACCTTGCGGAAGCATGGTAGCACTCCCATCATACGCCGACGGCAGCGCGTGTGGAGTGCCTGTGGTTGGGCGATACCGTCTCAAGGCTTGGAAAATCATCATCTTGGAGATCGCTGTTCCGGGTGGTGACAGTGTTTCTTGAGAATGAGAGGTGCCGTTCAGTTCCCACTGGATGCCACCTCACCCCTAAGTATGAAAGTTGTTTCAAAGATCCATCCACACTTCTAAAGACCCCGCCAGACCGGCCCCTCAACGACAAGACTCCCTCCCGTGATGAATAGCAAAAAACGTACTCTCGCGTCCGCGCATCTCCTTCTGTTCCTGGGGGCGCTAGCCCCAATCGGCGTCTCATTGGCCGAGGTCCCCGTCAATCCCACCGCAGAGCTTCCTCCTGTTACCGTCACCGCCCCTCGCGAGCCTGCTTTGTATGGCTCGCCTTCAGCCACTACGGCCTTGAAGAGTGCCGTCCCCTTGCTTGAGACACCCCAGGCTGTTACCGTCCTTTCCCAGGCCTTGATCAAGGATCGCGGCTACACGAAGCTGGAAGACGTTCTCCGCAACAGCGCTGGCGTCTCCCCCAGTGGGTGGAACAACTCTGTCGATACGTTTCGCATTCGCGGATACAATGCGGACGACGTCACTTACCTGGACGGGCTCAAAGTCACGGGCTACTCCGGCACTATGGAACTTTGGGGTTTGGATCGGGTGGAGGTGCTCAAAGGACCTTCCAGCACCCTTTATGGCGGATCATCGCTGGGGGGCCTTGTAAATCTGGTCAGCAAAAAACCCTCCGCCACTCCAGGCGGTGAACTCATGATCGGCGGCGGCTCGTTTGATATGTTTGAGGCAGGCCTCGATTGGAATGCACCCCTTTTCACGCCACCGGCACTATCCGACGGCAAGGGGGGTACACTCTCCCCGCCTCCAGAGGAGGGCGTCTATGCCCGACTCAATGCTTACTACAAAAATGGTGGTGGGTTTACAGACTACAATGACTACGAGCGCATCTACGTCGCCCCTTCCATTGCCTGGCATTGGGGGCCGGATACCAGCCTCGTTCTGCTCGCCACTTACAAATACACGAATGAGGTTTTCCAGCATCCGTTCCCCGCTCAGGGGAGTGTCTCTTCCACCCCTTATGGCAAGATTCCTGTAGACCGTTTCATCGGTTTCCCCGGTGAGTCCCAGGGAGTGGAGTCGTGGTACGCCAGCATCGGCTATGAATTTCGCCATGCTTTCAGTGAGGCCGTCTCCTTCCGGCAGAACGCCCGTGCCTCATGGAGTGATGCCATGCGTCATGACGTGTTGACTCCTGCCTACCTCGATCCAGATCAACGCACCCTCTATCTTCTCAGTCCTCTTAATGTCAGCGATGAATATTTCAACTTCGCCGTAGACACCGCCGTCGATCTGAAATTTGCCACTGGCAGCATCAAGCATCTCCTCACCCTTGGTGTGGATGTGAATTATGCAGAGCGGGATCAAGCCTATAACGCCGACTTCATCGACCTGCCCCTCATCCCGTTTGATCTCTACCGTCCCAACTACAATTACCCTTTCTCCCGCTCGCATTCACCGCTCATCAACACCCCGTCTGAGTTCACCCAGGTCGGCTTGTATGTTCAGGACCACGTCAACTTGACCGAGGCTCTCGCCCTCACCCTCGGTGGCCGGTACGACTTCACCTCGTTCGACGGCTATGACGATGAAGTGCTGACCCCGCGCGTCGGCCTCACCTATGAGATCACCCCTGGTGTAGCCCTTTATGCCAGTTACAGCCGCTCCTTCAATCCTCAGTGGAACTCCATTGATACGCAGGGAAATCCTGTGGACCCTGAGGAGGGTGAGAACTGGGAGGCCGGCATCAAGACAGCCCTCCTTGGCGGACGCATCAACACCACCCTTTCCGTATTTCAGCTCACCCGGGAGAATCCCGCATCGGATGACTTCTCCACTCCAGAGCCTTGGGATGCCGTCACCACAGGAGAGCAGCGCTCTCGTGGTGTGGAGCTGGAGGGCGCCCTTCGTCTCGCGCCCGGCTGGGACCTCATCGCCGCCTACGCATACACAGATGCCCGCGTGACTGAGGATGAAAACCTCCCCGTCGGCGCCCGCCTTCCCGGCGTGCCCAAGCACAGTTTCAGCGGTTGGATGAAATACACCCTCCAGGATGGTCCCCTCAAAGGATTCGGTGCCGGCCTCGGTGGCCGCTACCTCACTCGCCAGGCTGGCGATCTGTTCAACACCTTTGACCTCCCCTCCTACGGCGTCGTCGACGCCGCCCTCTTTTATGAAGGCAAAGACTTCCGCGTCCAGGTGAACTTCAACAACATCCTCGACAAGCAATACTACGTTGGCTCCTATGACGCCCTCCTAGTCCAGCCCGGCCGCCCCTTCAACGTGAGCGCCAGCGTCACCTGGAAGTTCTGACCCCACCTCCTACGAAACTGTTGGAGATCCGTCCCGCTCATGCAGCACGGATCAGTCGAATAACCCGCAACTCTACTTCCTCCACGAAGCCGTTGGAGTACCGACTTTAGTCGGCTCAGGATCGCCTCACCGCAGACCACTCAAATTACCCCTCACCCCCAACCCCCGGGCATTGTTGGAGTTCCGCCCATGCGGGACGGGCCAGTCGAATAACCTGTGGCTCCACCTCCCCCAAGTCACCCCTCCGCTCCGCATCGCCCCAGTCTCAGAGACCGGTTCGTAGGACAAACTTCAGTTTGCTCAGTCGTCTGATCCCAGACTGCCCAACCGCCCCAACGGAAAAGCCGCAATCCTCAGATCGCGGCTTTTCGTGAAGTTTGAATTCAAGAATCTCCACCCGGAATGGAAGCTCCGCTGCTAAGCCAGCATCTTCAACAACACTGGCACGATCTGCGGGTACAAACTCTGCCCGCCCAGTCGGCT
>JBGGMQ010000599.1:0-10538 GCA_041287975.1 Verrucomicrobium sp.
ATAGAAAATGACGCCAGCGCAAGCAATTTGGACAGCGAACCTTTCGAGGCGCTGAAATTGCAGACCGTTTGGTCAGGTTTCTCTAGTTTCTCCGGATCTGGAGACGCTGGAGCACAATCTTGGAGGCGGTGGTGGAAGTGATGCCCCCGATTCCGATTTTGGAGGAGTCATCTAGGACAAAGCCTTCCGGTAATAGTCGATCTACCCAGACAGTGCGATTATTGACCGTAAGCGAAAGGTGGTTGGCTTTGGCAACAAGGTTGAACCTCAGCGTGCTGGCATTGCCGAGGGTTTCCCCTGACGCACGCAGATCAAACTTTCGGGATAAGGCCACTGACGCCTCGGGACCGTCCATGCGGAAATGGATCGTCGCCCAACGGTCAGACTTAGTAAGCTCAGGCTCGCCAAGTGTGAGTTGAAAGCCGTCTCCAGGGGAAAAGTCTCGGAAGGCAACCTCCCCCTCTACGGTAAAAGCGGGTCCAATGCGCCCCAGATGCGCTGTCGAACTCTCGTCTGCTTTCCCCCCGAACTCGATACTACTCTCAGCACTCCGTCTCCAGAAACTGCCACGACGTCGCCACCCGTGGAAGGCCGGGCTCGACAACAAATCCATGGACTGTCCTGTCTGGACGGCCAGTTCGAGCTCCATGGCCGCCGCGTGATCCTCAAAATAGCGCCGCTCCGCCGCCACCAAGGGCGCTTCGGCATCAGCAGGGTCTCCCATTTCGCCAAGCGCTTCGCGATAGAGCTTGAGCGCAGGAGCTGCCAGAAACCCTTCCTCCAAACGAGCGCCCTCCCGGGCCGTTTTTTCTCGCGGACCTGCAAACGCTGCGGATACCTCCTGCACTAGGGTGCTGTCGGAATCTCCCAGGGATCCCAGAGCCCGTGAGTCCATTTCGCCGGGCAGAAACTTCAGCCATCGCACGGCCTCGCCATACTGGCCGCAACGGTAGCTGATAGCTGCGGCGAGGGAGCGATCATGCACCCGCCACAAAGCCCGCCGGGGCTCTTTCTCAAACCCTTCAAACAGCCGGCGGAACTTTTCAAAATCGAGTTGCTTGAAATAGCTTTCCGGATCTCCACGGTCAGAGAGCATCTCCTTGTGAGCATCATAGTACAACCAAGGTCGCCCCGAATCAAAGCGACCGTCCTCCAGGCACTGCTCACCAAAGCGGATCATCGTGGCGTGGTCCCCCAGTCTGATGGGCCGCAGGGCGAGGAGAAACATTCCCAGCGTGCTGGCGTGATCCGCCTGCACGGCGGTGGAGAAGTCAAAAGCAGTTCGCAGTGCGGCCTGTGGGTTCTCATAATCAGGCGTCACAGCCAGCAAAATAAGGTCGAAGGCGGGATCGGCGCACTGAGGTTTTGATTGAACAGCCGACTCCAAATGCAAGCGCGCCATGCGCAACGCATCCAACACCAAGGGTCGTGTATTGAGTGGACCTTTGCCCGCCACTTTATCCCGACCATATTGCGCAGCTTGACGCAAGTGATGCCGCGCCCGCAGCCAATCCTTCACCCAGGGTTTGACGCCTGGGGCGGCTGACAAAACCTCACTTAACTCGCTATGGGCGCGGCGCCCAAACTCCCTGCGGGAACTGCCAGTAAGGATGAAGGAAATCACGACGTCCGTCTGACTGGCATACCCAGATTCCACCCTCAGGGCCTTTTCAAGGGCAGCCAGTGCTCTTGCCTGACTGGTTACGATCCTCTCCTCGTCCTTGTCCCTGTAGGCTGCCCAAAAGAGATCTGTGGAGATGAGAAATGCCAGTGACTCCGCTCCCGCGAGAGATTCTGCCCGCAGGAACGCTTTCTCCATCAGCGGCAAAACACCCCCAGTATCCGCCACCGACCGGGCAACGATGTAGGCGACCGCGGGATGGCGGTCAACGTGGGGCAGCAATGCATCTTCCAAGTCTCGACACTCAAGCGGGCCACAAACCCCGGGACCGCCAATCTCCAAAGCGATCTGCCCCTTCACAAACCGCTGCCATTTCTCGATGGGGAACTCCCCCGCCCCGTTGTCTGAAGCTGAGGCAGGCGCCCCCCCATCGAAGTACACTACGTCCTGCAACCACTTTTCCAAAGCTGGACGAAGCTGGTCTCCGGTGGGAGCATTTGGAGCGAACTTGTATTGGTCGAGGTCAACTCGGGGCTGGACGGCCACAGTCGTGTTGCTGGCAGCAGCTTGCGATTGCTCCGCTGCCTCGACCGCCTGGGCCAATGGGAGGACAACGGTGGTGACGGCCCAATAGACTGCTCCCATCAGAGCGCAGAACACAAGACCCATGGCCATCATCCAAAATCGGAAAGACCGCTCTCTTTTCGCTGGCTTCTGTGTGACGGCAATGTCCGGGATGGGATCTGATGATTTCTCCATGAAGTGAGAATAAAATTAGAAGGCGCGTAGTTAGACTCTCCTTAGACAAAACAAGACCCTTCTGTCAACCGGCGAGACTTGATGAGTGCAAGACCTTGCCTCCTCAAACGGACGCACCCTTCCGTCAGCGTCTGCGCAGGACGAGATTCTTCACACGCACACGACCGGCGACGCTGCTGGTGCGTGCCCCCAGACCAATCTGGGCGTTGTCTTCCGGCACGAAGCCTGGCGGGAAGTCCTGATGTTTCCAGAAATTTTTGCCATCCACTTCGAGATCAAGGCCGCCTCCAGACGTGCTGATGACGAACTTGATGCGGTTGGGATCCCTGACAGACAGCGTGACTGCACGCCACTCCTCCTTCAGACCCTGGCTGTAGATGGCTGCGAGTCCCGTAGCAGTTTTGATGAAGCGGACACTTGCCCACGGATCATCGCGCCGCCGCTCTGGCTGGCCCATGCTGAACCAGAGATCTGCGTAGGGGTCGGAATTCTCAAACTCGATTTCACCTGCGAGGACAAAGCGCGGGCCCACCCGGGCGAGATGCACGGTGTTGCTGGTCAACGTCCGGCCACCATGCTCCCAGATTGCAGGGTCTGCCGGAGATGCAACCCACCCCCCTCCACCACTGGTCCAGCCACGAAAGTCAGCCTCTGGGACAAGGTCCGCGCGACTGCCCGCGGCCAGGGCGGTCTCCAGCTCCATGGCGGCGGCGCGTTGTTGGAAATAATGCACGGCAGCAGGTTCGAGACCACCACTGTCCGTCAGAGCCGCTTTGTACCGCTCCAGCGCGGATTCCGGCAGGAAACCTTTTTCCATCTCAGCAGCCTCCACGGCGAGCGTCTTGTGCCGACTGGTGAAAGCCCCCACCTTGGACAGGAGGGATTCGCCATCACCACGTTCCCAGTACTCCAGGGCGAACTCCTGAGGCCGGCCCTCCAACTTCTTGAGCCAGCGGTCTGCCTCATCGTACTGACCGCACCAGAGACTCATCACTGCTGCCAGGGTGCGATCCAACGAGCGGTAGGATGCGCGACGGGAATCATTCTCGTAGCCCTGATGGAGCTTGCGGAAGAGTGAGAAATCCAGCCCCTCAAAGTACCCCTCGGGCCGACTCTGGGCGATCCACTGTTCATGGTGAAAATTGGCGAACCAGTACGGCACAAAGGTGTCGAAGCGCCCACTCTCCAGACAAGCCTCGCCAAAGCGGAGACGCACGGTGTCATCGCCCTGGGTGCGGTAGTTCAATCCCATGCCGAACCAGTAGTAGCACCAAAACGAATCCACCTCCTGCGCGGTGCCGAGATCGAGCGCCCGACGCATCTGCTCCACAGGATCAGTCACGTCCGCGTCCAACAGGATGGCATAGATGAGATCGCTGGCGGGGTCTGCGCTCTGAGGATGCCCGGCATAGGCAGCCTCAAGGCTGGCGCGTGCATCCTTGATGGCGGTGTGCCGGTTCCGCCCCGGTGCTGGCTTCGAACCCCGGGGCCTTCCTGGCGTCGTCTCCGCTGCGGCGAGGAGGGCATCCCGACCTGCCAGCCAGTGGACGACCCAGGGTTTAAGGACGGGAGCGCCCTTCGCGACGGCAAGCATCTCCTCATGGGCGAGGCGGAAAACTTCCTGCCGAATGCCACCAGTGAACAGATGTGCCATGAGGGTATCATGCCAGACAGCCCAATCCTTTTCCTCAGCCAGTGACTTGCGCAGAGCCTCCGCTGCCTGGCTCAATGAGGCCTCTCTCACGCTGTCCGAGGAACCATTGGAGATGTGGATTGCCGCGATATCACATGCCACAAGATACGCCAGAGTCTCCTGACCCGGCTGCTTGCTGAGACTTCTGAAAGCCTTTTCCAGCAACGCCACCGCACCGGGATGGTTGCCGTAGGCATGCCCCAATGCCGCTCCTAGCACCGGGTGAGCGTCCGCATGAGGCAAAAGCGCCGTGGCCATGCGATCGAGTTCCCGGGCCGAAGGTGCAAACGGCGCCTGCAGCTCCCTCCCCACCAGCGCCGCGACAAAGACCTGCCACTTCTCCTGCGGCAGATCTGCAATGGCGGGATCGTGCAGCCCCTTTATTTGCCAGGCCGACTCATACCAAGCCTGCAGCTTGGGCCGGAGATCCTCCCAGGTGGGTGCCTCCTTGGGGAATTGCAACGGGGAGAATTGCACCTCAGCGGCAGCGACCCGCTCGACCACCGGAGTCTCCCCCTCCTTAATGACGGCAATTTGCTTCAGCACATACTGCGCCCCGAAATACGTGCCCGTGGCGGCAAGGACCACCAGTATCAGGATGCCAATGACCACTTTCTTGAACCGGCCCGGAGGTGGATCGTCAGGAGGCAGGAGGGAGTATTCGAAGTTGGCAGCCATGGTGGCAGGAGAATCGTCCGGCGCGTTTTATTTCCTCGGACTCCCGGGTCCGGTCAGCTCAGCACATATGAGGTCAGGTTGGATCAGGTGAGGTAGTCCGCCACTTCCCCGGTCTGGTTTTGGACAGTATGCATGTCCTGCAGGATATCCTGCGGATCGATCTTCAACGCATACATGACCACATAGAGCACGATGACGCAGATGATGCCCAGGATGATGAAACTGGTCCCGAAAATGAGGACCATGCGCCAGTTGCTGCGAGGCAGCATCGGGTCGGTGGGTTCAGAGAGGAGTGGTTCGGGGGACATGCAATGAGGCAATGGAAACTAACGGCGTAGGACGCGAAGATCACGGAGACGGACACGGGTGCCAGTGTGGGCGGTACGAGCAATGAGCTCCACATGCAGCGCGGCATCCAGGCGCTGCTTGGCGGGGTCGGCATAGTTGGGCACGACGAGCATGTTGCCAAAGGAGCGTATCTCAGACTTTTTCTCAATGGTTGGCAGTGGGAACTCCTTGCCATCTACATGAAGCAGGATGCCGTCTGGCGTGACCTTGAATGCAAACTGACATCTGGGCGAGGCCACTACCTCTGCCTGATGGGTCGCTGGAGCCCCCTGCTGGGAGTAACGGATGGTCATTCGCCCGGATTGTACCATGAAGCCGAGCGTATGCACAGGATCATCCTCCTGACGCTCCATCGTGGCCAGAACGATCCAGACCTGGGAGAAGTCCTTGAGCGTGCTCCACTCCACCTGCCCCTCCACGGTGGTGTCCATATCCACCCGCCCGAGGTGGGTGGCCCGGCTGCGGAGGACTTTGCCCCCCATTTCCAGACTGCCGTCCTCCTTCAGGATCCAGCCTCCCCCCTGGGCCGTCCAGCCAATGAACTCGGGGTCCACCTTCAGGGCAGCGGCATGGTCACGGGCAAGGGTCGTCTCGAAGTCGAGCGCTACGGCGCGCTTTTCATAGAACCGACGCTCCGCCGCAGGCAGCGACTCCGGCTTCTCCGACAGGAGCTGGTGGTACAATGCCAGAGCCTGGGTCGGATTCCCCCCTGCGGACTGGGTGGCGGCATCGCGGGCCGTGACAGCACGAGGGCCCACCAGGGCTGCGGTCTCGCCCAGCAACTGCCAGGCCTCCAAATTGCCCCAGCTTTCCAGAGCGGCGGCATCAGGGGGGCCCGGGAGCTTAGACAACCAGAGGGCGGCCTCCCTGTGCCGGCCGCAGGCAAAGCTCACGGCAGCCGCACGTGTCCGGTCATAAGAGCGCCACAGGGCTCGGCTGGGTTCTGTCTCGAACCCCTCGAAGAGGCGCTGCATGGGGGTGAAGTCCAGATTCAGGAAATAGTCGGCGGGATCCCCCAGGTCCGAGCGAACGGCGCGATGCACGTCCAGGTACCGGTACGGGAGAAAGGAGTCAAAACGACCGCTGTCGAGACAGACACGCCCGTAGCGGAGCATCTCCCTGTGGCTGCCATACCAGTCTGGCTGGAGGGCCCGCATGAGCCAGGAATGGTGATGAAAAGCATCCACCTCCAACGTCATGGCGCGACTGACGGCAGTCAGCATATCTTCCACAGGGGACGGTGCCCCCTGGGCCTGAAGCGCGAGCGCGACAAGGTCACACGCCGGGCCTGAGCAGCGGGGTTTCTCCTTCAGCGCCGCTTCATAGCACAGTCTGGCCTCATCCCCCTCGATGCGGGAGGAGTCCTTCGATCCCGGGGAGTAGCCCGTGCTGACAGAACCCGATGCAGCGAGGGCCAGGTGGCGGCCTTCCATCCAGCGCACGGCCCAGGACTTGAGCCGGGGGGCTGCGACCGCTTCATTGAAGATGCTCTCGTGACCGTACTGGATCAGCTCAGGATTGCCATTCAGACTGAGGAGGTCCTCGATGATGTTGTCATCATAGTCGGACCAGCCCGGGTCTTTCTCCAGGGACTTGCCGAGGGCATTGATGGCCCGGTCATAGGCAGCCTCGGAGTCCCCTTTCTTTGACACGTCACTGAACTGGCTCTCCGCCAGCAGGCAGGCTACCATGAAGGACAGCGTTTCCTGACCGGGCTGCTGGGAGAGTTTCTCGAAGGACTTCAAGAGGAGAAACTTGGCCACGGGTTGCTCCTTGAGCACGTCACCCACCACGGCACCCGCGACTGGATGCTGGTGGGCGTAGTCCACCAGTTCCATGGCCATCAGCTCCAACTGCCGCTCAGACGGGGATTCCGGAAGAAAGAGACGACGGGCGATGGCGGCTTTGACGAACGCCTGCCATTTCGCATCGGGAAGCTCTGGCAATGTGGGATTGCGCAGCCCCTCCATCTGCCAGGTCTTTTCATACCAGCGCTGCAAGGGCGGGCAGAGCTGCCCCCACGTGGGCGACCTGGCAGGGACCACCAGGTTCTGGAAATCGATGGAAGGCCGTGGCTGGGCTGCGGCTGGGAGCAAGGAAAGCAACAGTAGAGAAGGCAGGGCAAGAGCCCGCCACAGCAAGGTGGGCCCGCTTCCCAGACAGGCGGACGTGCGCAAAGGCAGACGCAGATGCAAAAGCTCCTCCGGGGCCTGTGAGGCCTCATCAGAGGATGGGCTGGAGATCATGCGAATGGCTGACTTTGTGTTATTTCCTGCGAATCTTCAAGTCACGGAAACGTACCCGGGCCTCCGGAGTGGGAGTGAGCGCACCGAGGCCGATCTGGGAGTGTTGCTCGCGGACATACCCTTCCGGCACCGGCACTCCCCGCCAAATCTCAGCACCATTCACGGTGAGGCTGATGCCACCAGGAGAGGTGGCGAGGGTAAACTTCAGGGTGGGAGCGGCCTCCAGCACGGTGTCCTGTGTGGGTTCCTGAAATCCCGTGGAAAGCAGGGCATGAACGCGGCCATCCTCCCCCTGGACGAAGCGGACCGCGCAAACGCGGTTGGCTGCGAGCTTCTCGGGATAGCCAAAGGCAATCCATGCCTGAGACTTGACGATGGGAGCCGGAAGCTCAAGTTCCCCCTCCATGATGAAGCGAGACCCCACCCGTCCGTAGTGGGTAGTCACGGAGGCCTGTTCAGCGCCACCGTGCTCGATGACTCCATCTGGCAGGAAACGCAGTCCTCCCCCGTCACGCGTCCAGCCCGAGGGGGTGCTGGCGGCCCCGAGGTCGTAAGTTTTTCCACCTTGCAGGGCTGCCTCCAGCTCCGTAGCAGCGCGGCGCTGCTCCAGATAGGCCCGACCTACAGGCTTTAATGTGGCGGAGTCCTCCGCCAGTGCTGTGCGGTAGATCTCCAGCGCCTTGGCAGACTGAAAGCTCTGCTCCGCCTTTTCCGCACTGCGCAGGGCCGCCCCCCTCCCTCCCACGAAGGCGGCCGTTTTACCCACGATTGGGGCAGCATCAGAGTAGCCCCAGCTTTCCAGGGCAGCCTCATTGAGCTTGCCGTTCACTTTGTCCACCCAGCGCTGGGCGTCCTCATACTGGGCGCACTTGTAACTCACAACAGCGGCGATCGTGGCATCATACTCGCGCCATGGCTTCCTTGCCGGCTCAGCCTCGTACCCATCAAAGAGCTGGCGGAACTTGGTGAAGTCATTTATCTCAAGGAAATAAGCGTCCGGCAGGTCCCACTCTGACGAGACCTCCCGGTGGGCCCACAGATACATCGAGGGCACCTCAGAGTCAAAACGGCCACTGGCCAGGCAGGCCTCACCAAACTTCACCATCTCTGCATGGCTGCCGTGCCAGCGGGGATAAAGACCCCACAGCACCTTCGCATAGGAGTCGACGTGATCCACCTGGACTGAGGTGGCCCTGCCCAAGGCCGCCAGCATGTCGGCCACATTGTTCCTGCTGTCTGCCATGCCGCAGGTGACAAGCTGGCACGCGGGCTCTGCACTTTCTGGGTTCTCATCGCAGGCGGCTTTCAAGGAGGTCCTGGCCAGGCCAATCTCCTTGCGGAAGGTGCGGCGCCCCTCATCGGTAACAGTGTCTGCATAACCTCCGCCGCGGGCATCCCAGGCTGCGCGGATGTGGTGGATGCCTTCCAGCCACAGCTTCACCCAGGGTTTCGCCTGCGGGGCGTCGGCAACTGCCTCGAAGACTTCTTCATGGGCATGCTCTGTGAAGCTTTCGCGAGTGCCCCAGTAGAAGAGGTAGGCGATCGTGCGATCATGCAGCCCGGAGAAGCCCGCCTCAGCCGCGAGGGCCTTCCGCAAGGCCGCCACCGCTTGGTCCACATCCCGCTGCACACTCGTCTCAGTGGCATCGTCATTCTGATGGATCACAAGCTCGACAGCCGCCAGGTAGGCAGGAATGGAGAGACCGGGCTTCTGAGCAAAGCCATCGTAGGCTTTCTGCAGCAGTGGGCGACTGGCCTCGTGACTCTGGCCGAGGCACTGGGCGACCACATACGCCGCCATAGGATGCTTGTCCGCGACGGGGAGCATCTCCACGCCCATACTCTGCAGCCGCTGGGTGGAGAGAGCTTCGGGTGCCTTCGTTTCCTTCCAGATGTAGGCCTGGACCAGAGCTTTCCACTGGCTGGCAGGAATGGCCTCGGGCACAGGATCGCTCAAGCCGTCTGCCATGAGCTTCGACTCCAGCCACGACGCCAATTTGGGTCGCAACGCATCCGCGGTGAGGGATGCAGCAGGAAACTCCAACGGCTTGAACTTGGCAGCGGCCTGATTCTGCTCCTGAGCCTGCGAGAGGGTCGAGGCGGTTTGCTGAGCCCCTGTGATAGCACGAACCGTAAAGTACGTGATCCCCAATGCCGCAGCCGCGACCACAAGCACACAGCAGACAATGATGACGATGGTGCCCACAACTTTCCGTCGAGGGGGACCCCCGCCTGGGCCTGAAGGTGGCGGTGGTGGTGGCGGCAGGAAAGACGAGTCGTGCCGGAGTGGGGGTGGCGCAGACGGGGGTTGCATGCACCGCTTGTTAACACAAATCCCCACCCGCTGTCGAGCGGGATGTGGGGAATCCCCTATATGAGTGTAATCTTTCACTAGCGCTCTTTCCGCGTTTGCATTTGCCCCTCCCCCGCTACCTTCACTGCCCTCCCTGCTCATGGATGCCCCCCTCCCCGAACTGAATGCCGCTGATTACCGCCGCTATGCCCGGCATCTGAGCATTCCAGAGTTTGGCATCGCGGGACAGCGCCGACTGCGTGCGGCGAGTGTGTTGTGCATTGGCGCAGGGGGTTTGGGATCGCCCATCGCCCTGTACCTCGCAGCGGCGGGCCTTGGGCGCATAGGTCTCGTGGATGCGGATGTCGTGGAAGAATCCAACCTCCAACGCCAGATCCTGCACGGCACGTCAGATGTGGGTCGGCCCAAGCTGGACTCGGCACGCGACCGCCTGCACGACGTGAACCCCGGCGTGGAGGTGGTGACGCATGCCACGACCTTCACCAGTGAAAATGCCATGAGCATCGCGGCGGACTATGACGTGATCATTGATGGCACGGACAACTTCCCCACGCGGTACCTCAGCAATGACGTGAGCGTGTTCCTGAAGAAGCCGAACATCTACGGCTCCATCCTCCGCTTTGACGGACAGTGCAGCGTCTTTGCTCCGCACCTCGGTGGCCCCTGCTACCGCTGCATGGCCCCGCAACCTCCCAAGCCGGGGCTGGTGCCCAGTTGCGCGGAAGGCGGCGTGCTTGGCGTGCTCCCCGGACTCATCGGCACCCTCCAGGCCACGGAAGCAATCAAGCTCATCACCGGTATCGGCCAGCCTCTCGTGGGACGCCTCCTGCATGTGGATACTCTGAGCATGAAGTTCCGCACGTTCAACTTGCGGCGGGA
>JBGGMQ010000600.1:0-3064 GCA_041287975.1 Verrucomicrobium sp.
TAAGGAACCCATTTTACCCGGGTTAAACTATTGCTTGCGCCAGTGTTCCCTGCTCCACCCGGTAGGTGGTCCCACTAATTTCACTTTCCCGCGCCCAGTCAGTAAATGTGGTGGTAATGATCTTCTGAGCATGGGCTGGCAGATAGGCAAGAAGCGCCTGACGCCGCCCTTTGTCCAGCTCCCCAAAAATGTCATCAATGAGCAGCAGAGGCGGCCTACCCTGCACCTCTTCCAGCACTTGAGCCTGGGCGAGTTTCAGCGAGAGGCAAAGCGTCCGCTGCTGCCCCTCAGAAGCGAAGGCTCCGGCCGGACGACCATGGATGGTAAGAGCCAGATCATCCCTATGAATGCCTACCTGGGTGGTGCGCATGCGCTGCTCCTCGGCACGGACGGATTCCAGTGCAGCTTCCAGGCTGTCTCCTTCGAATCCGCAGACGTAAGCCAAGGCACCGGGTTCCACGCCCTCGCTGAGGCCGTGGTGAGCCCTCGTCACTGGCTCAGCGAGCCGCTCCACCAGACTGGCACGAGCGTGTCGGATCACCCTGGCTTGATCCGCCAGGATGCGACCGTAGGCATCGACTTGTCGCCAGGGAATGACGGCATCCCGCTTCAAAAGGAAATTCCGGCTGCGCAGCGCCCGCTCGTAGGTCTTCAGGGCAGGAAGGTAGTCTGGGAAGATCTGGGCGGAGGCAAAGTCCAGATAGCGACGCCGGTGTTCAGCCCCTCCGCGGGCGAGGTTCATGTCAGCATGATCCATCCAGACCACCCTCGCGGTTTGGGCCAGATAATCACCCGATTTGGGACACACCGCATCATCCACCGCCACACGACGAACCGTGGCACTCTGGCCGAAGCGAAGCTTCCTCCCCTCCCAGCCTCCTTCCACAAGGGCCGAACTGGCCCCGAAACGGATCAAATCCCCCCGGGTGGAGGTTCGAGGGGACTGAAGCCGCATCAGCACACAGGCCGCCTCCAAGAGGGAGGTCTTCCCCTGTCCATTTTTTCCAACGAGAAGTGTAGTTTCGGGATGCAGGTCGAGACGCGCTTCTGTGAAGCAGCGAAAGTCCCGTACCTGCATCCAATCCAACATGGGCAGCGATGATGCGACGCCCTACCCCCTTGTCCAGCAGACTCTTGCACCCACCCGGAACAAAACGGCATGAATTTTGCTGAAGGTAGTCTACACCCGTTGGTCTGGCCACCCTTCAGACCCGGCAAGTGACAGATATTTCGATTGGGCGCATCTCCACATGCGATTATCCCTGCACACAAAATTCACCCAAAACCTCTCATGAGCACCCCAATCTACATCAGCCGCAATTTTACTGAGTTCGGAGCCTTCACCGTTGCCGAAGTACTGGACTTCCAAAAGCGGGGCATTCTTCTGGATTCTGACTACGCCCGCATCGATGGCAGTGGGGAGTGGATTCCCATTCCCGCCTGGGTCGCTTCCGCGCCAGAATCTGCGCCCGATCCCGCTCCAGAGCCAGTGACCGCCCCCGTGGCAACGGCTCCCAAAGCGGCCAAGCCCAAGGCTGCGCCCAAAGAGAAAGCCACCGCCAAAGCTCCTGCTGCTGCCCCCAAAGCGAAGAAGGCCGCTAAAAAAGCTGCCACTCCCGCTGCCGACTAGCAGCGCCGTGGCTGCGTGCATGGCTTAAAGGAGTCAACTCTTGACGAGGGCCCATGTCCGGACCCATGGGGTGATCCGGCCCTCGGAGGCGATTTTCAGTCCCGCCGTCTCGAAGTCCGCCAGCCAAGTGTCGACGGAATGGAAATGGAAGACGCCCGGTCCGTACACCAGGGCGTTTGCCAGATCCCGCACATGCTCCACGATGATGCATCGACCATCCGGTGCCAGCACTCGCGTGGCCTCACGTAGCAACGCGACTCTTTGCTCAGGCATTCTCAGTTCATGCGCGGCAAAGAAGAAGAACACCACGTCAACACTGGTGCTGGGCAAGGGCCAGTGATCGTACCGGATCCACTGCTGTGAAGCCGGGGGCGGGTAAAGCTTGCGGGCGAGATTGATGGAGGGCTCACCCAGGAGATTCTCGTCATAGAAATCCAGCACCTGCCAGTCCATCCGCCCCAGGTGCTCTTTCAGCGAACCACTTGCTTCATCGAACCCGGCATGGACGAAGCACCCTGAAGCAGGCTGATTCTTCGGCAGCAATGCTCCCAGCCAGGCCCAGTGGAAAAGAGGCGATTTGTCGTAGATCCAGTGCGTGACCACAAGAGAGCCCACGAGCCACCACACACCCAGGCTCCACAGCAGCCAGCCCAGCAACCGGAGATGCGGCACCATGGGAAGGTAAACGAGCACCGCTCCCGCCATGAAGGCCGAAATGACGCCTGCCATGTAGAAGGTCCGGTTGAAGCTAACCACCTTGATCACGCCTTCGAATTTTCCTCGATCCTGTGTTCGTGACATCAGCTTTGAAGAGGGTCAATGACTCCTGCACTCCATCGATAGTCCACTTGCTCCACGAGGAAGGCGTTGGATAACCTGGGTACACCTGCTTCCGCAAATGCCGGCTGGTTGAAGAAGGAAACGTTCGCCACCTCGACCACCACAGGGCGGGGTTTCCAGGTGTTCCGGGAACCTTCTATTCTCAAGATGCCTTCTGCCACGGGAGCGAAGGTGAAAGGCATGGGCCCGGCAAACAATCTGGCCGTGCGCAGATCTTTGAAGACCGAGGTTGAGGGCAGTGACACGGTGGCCGCGCGGGAGCAGCGCAGATGCACGTCACCGAAACCATCGTGGCTCTGCACACGGATCTCCAGGGACTGCGGAGAGTCTTGCACCTCCACGTCGGCCCGATGGTAATTATAATGAGTGAACAGATTCCCCAGAACGGCCATCGTCTGGCGGTTGGTATCGCTGCGCAGAATCTTGAGGCCCCTTAGAAACTGTTTGGTTAAAATGGCTTGATATTTTAGCAATGTCAATCAAGTGTTGCGCATGGGTTATCCTACTGATCTCACCGACGCCCAATGGCAGCTCCTCGAACCGTTCACCGCCCGGCCCGATGCTAGAGGCGCAGTACGCCGTCATAGCATGCGC